>CAIYYE010000062.1 GCA_903930395.1 uncultured beta proteobacterium | reverse complement strand
CGCAGTCGGCCATGCTGATCCAGAAACTGCCTTACGACCTCACTGCATCGGCGATGTATTTTCGCGCCGGGCCAATGCGCTGGCGGCGCAACGGCGACCCCATTCAGCCCAGTGAGCGCGTCGACTGGAGACTGGCCATGGCTTTCAAGCTGGGGGCGACGCGCGGCGAGATCGCCTACACCGTGCAGATGGCCAACGGTGGCCTGCAGGAAGGTCGGCAGTTTGCCCGTACTGCCGACCGGCTCCAATGGCTGAGCCTGCAACTGGGCTTCTGAGGGTTTTCCGGGGCTGCTTTCAGAACAGCGTCGTCGCCTGAATCCATGCATCCGGCAAAACGCTGACGACCTTTGCCTCCAGCCACTTGTCGGCACCCGAAAGAATGGCGATGCCGGTGAGCAGGATGATGACGCCGAACCCTTTCTTGATCCCGTCGATGCGCTGCAGTACCCAGCCTCGCGCCACGCCGAAGCCCCGACGCGAGGCATAGGCCACGGCGACCAGCGGAATTGCCGCGCCGATACCGAACAGGCCGAGAACAATGCCGCCACGCACGGCACCACCTTCGCTGGCGACCAGAGTCAGGGCCGAGGCGAGCAGCGGCCCGGAACACGGACTCCAGACCAGTCCGAGGACGCCACCGAGGAGCAGGGCGCCGCTCAGCGAACTGCCATCCAGCTTCGAGGAAGCCGCGTTGGCACTCGAGGCGATGGGCAGCATCCATTCCGTGAAGCGATGGTTGAGTACCGGCACGAGCATGACGAGGCCAAAGCTGATGAGCAGCCAGGCGCCGAACAGCCGCACGCTATCCGAATCGATACCGAGGGCCGGGCCGAGGGCGCCGAGGACGATGCCGATCAGGGCGAAGGAAATCGCCATGCCGATGCCCATCGCAACGGGCGCCAGGCGGTTGGCCTGCACGGCGCCACCGATGACCAGCGGCAAAATGGGGAAAACGCAGGGAGACAGGGTGGTCAGGCTGCCGGCGACCAGGCTGAGGCCGAGATGGGTGAGCGGAATGTCCATGGCGCTTACTTCGCGCTGTCGAGCACGGCGCGCAGCGCCTTGGGATCGGTATCACCAGCCAGCCGCCCGGTTTCCCTGGCGCCCTTATAGGCAATTACCGTCGATTGCGTACGTACGCCAAGCTGCCGCTTGAGTTCGCGCTCCTGGTCGTAATTGACGATGAGCAAGGTGCCGGGCACGGTGGCATCCCCCTTCCAGCCATTGAATACCTTCTCCTGCGCGCGGCAGGTCGGGCACCAGTCGGCATGGAAATGCAGGGCGACCGCTGCGCCAGCCTTCTGTTTGGCAGCCAGCGCTTCGGCAGAGTAAGGCTGGATGTCGAGGGCCGTGGCGAAATTTGCCGTAACCGAGAGCACGACGCCGGCGAGGAGGCTGATGATTTTCATGATTATTCTCCGTTGGGATTGGGTAATCATTAGTCGCCAGCGGGGCAGGAAACTTACAGTCCAACAGGGAATATTTCAGGGGAAGGCTTTTGTCGGAGAATCTCTGGTTGTTTGGCTGCCAGGTGTTACAGCGGCTGACTTGGTGCTATCGGCCAACTGCCGCCGGTCAGTTCGTCGCCAAAACCACGCGGGTGCGCTCTATATATCCTGCTCCGACCGCGGCTGTACTTGTGTCCGGGCAGGTGGCGACCGGGCAGGCCACCGCAGTAATGCGGTAGAGCCGTATTGGTTTCGCTGTACCCGGGACAGACTCACCTTCGTTGTACAACCAAGATTCGCAGGTGACGGTGACATTGAAGCCGGTTTCCGGGCCTAGAACAAGCGTCTGTGAAAGCAAAGGTGCGACGTTGGGGCATGTTTTCCATGGGTCCCCGGGGGTCGTGCTATTGATCGCCTTGAAGAGTCCCCATTCGTTTCCCGCCCGGGCGGCCTGCCAGGCGCGGGTGGATAGCACATCTTGTGCAGAGCCGATCTGTTGCGCCGTGCTGATGGAAACGATAGCGGCAGATAGCCCGGCGAGGATCACCAGCACCACGATGGCGGCAATGGTGCCAAAACCTTTTTGCATGGTCATGGGGCGTTATCCACATGAACGCCATGGGCGAGTACGACGCTTTCGCCGGAACGGCTCAATTCCAGCCGTATCGAAACGAAGCCGCTTTGCTGGGTTGCCCCCTGGTTGGGGTCATAGACAAAGGTACAACCGCTTGGGGCGACGTCGGTGGCGACCACCGCACCGGTGTCGAGTGCGCACGTGGTGGCTTGGTTGGCATTAAAGGCAGCTGCCGTCCGGTAGAGCGTTCCCCCGACACAACTGTAGAAAATCGTTTGCGTCGTATTCGGGACGATAACGAAACGCCCGCCATCGTAGCCGCTGGGAAACTGGGTGCTGGTGACGGTAATGCGATGCCGGCCATCTGAAACGCGCGGTGTGGTCGGCGTCACGCTGATCTGCGCGCGGTTGGTGCCCGCGTAGACGTCCCCGGCGTTTTGATTGCCGACGACCACCCAATCGTTCTGTGCCGGTACGGTCGCCATCGGTGAAAGTACATCGAACACCGTGGTGGCTTGCGTTACATCCAGTGGCGCGCTGCAAGTCGCTGATGGTGTGCAGGGCAGGGGCGTATCTTTCGTAGTGTCCGACGCCTTCCGGTAGCGCCCTCCCGCAATGGTCGGCACCAACTGGAAACAGCTGGCGGATACTGAGCGTACGGAATTGGGCACCGCACTGCGAATATCCTGACTCATGCGGCGCAGTGCAGTGTCCGCCATGTCGGTCAGATCGGCACGGCGTCGGCTGTCGACATAACTGTCAATCGCCGGCTTGAGAAATACCGTTATTGAGGCCGCAAGAATGCCGGTAATCACCATCACTACGATGAGTTCGACCAGAGTGAATCCCCGCGTTCTCATGAGGCGTAGTCCGTTCGCCAACCAACCAGGCTCAAGGTTTCTGAACCGTGCGTCACGTCAATGGTCACTTTCTTTACCGAATTGGCGGGTAGTCCTGCAAGATCGGTCGCGACCGCCGCATTCGGTACCACTGTTACTTTTACGCTGTAAGTATTCAGACCAGCAACCGCCACGCCGTCAATTCCGCATATCCCGGTGGTTTGATAATTATGATAGTCGGAAACATCATCGAAGGAAGTTCGCACCGAGGCCGGCAGGCCGCAGCTTGTTGCCGCGTTCGCCGGTGCAACACCGGTCACCGTAAACGGCTTGAGCACGACTTCTTCCATCAATGCCTCGGCCGCCACCAGCATCTGCTTGCGGATCATAGGGTCGGCGCTCGTCTTGACCGTGACGTTGAACGCTGCCAGCACACCCGCTAATCCGACGCCGATGATCACGATGGCGACGATCATTTCGATGAGCGTGAAGCCACTTGCACCTCGATGGATTTGCCTAGCGCACACTGCCGGTCGCTCCTGTTACGGAAATAT
Source organism: uncultured beta proteobacterium (assembly GCA_903930395.1). Lineage (GTDB taxonomy): Bacteria > Pseudomonadota > Gammaproteobacteria > Burkholderiales > Rhodocyclaceae > Azonexus. The sequence continues at coordinate 810 of CAIYYE010000062.1, read as the reverse complement.
CGGTCTGTCCGGCAATCTTGAGTATCGCATCCGTTCCGCTGCCATCGGGTTGGAAATTGAACGCCGTTGGCACCGGGTTGAAGACGGCATTTGTCGTATCGCTGCTTTGCGCGACGTTCGTGCTGGCGCCAGGCAGGTTCAAAGCTTGGCCATCGCACGCCCCCGACCTGTCATGATCGATAGTAAGCGTTACCGTTGATGCGGTAAAAGCAACACACACCAACCGCCGATGGCTGGTCGCTGTCTTCTGCGAATGACGCAAGGCGCTCACCACCTGATCATGAAACGCCAGCGCGCGGTAGTCGCTTAAGCCCGTCAGTCTGGGAGCCGCTACGGCGGCGAGAATGCCCACGATGATCATGATCGTGATCAGTTCGACCATGGTGAAACCCGCCGAACGCCTTGACATGTCAGAACTGCTCCCGCACGTGGAAGATCTTCTTTGTTTCTGGCACGTAAATGCCAAAGGTGGCGCTTGCCGATGGATCGCGGTCGTAGGTGGCTGCGCAGTTGCCGTTTTGCGCGCGCAGCCACGCCTTGGATGCCCCCATACTGGCCGGGTGGCTGGCCAGGCAGGAGACATCAGTGGTGGTCGCCCCCAGGTTAATCGCCACAAATACGCTGCCGGTTGCATTCGCAGGCGTTGGGACAGACAGGCTCAAATTTCCAGCACCGCTGCTCAGCGTTACCGCGCTGGCGGTAGTGCCGGTTATGGCGCCAGTGTAGCCAGACAGCGCCACGTTAGCCGGAGCAATGCTGGTGCAACTGTCGGCGCTGTTCAGGATCCACGTGTTGCCCGTCCAATACTGG
>CAIYYE010000061.1 GCA_903930395.1 uncultured beta proteobacterium | reverse complement strand
GGCGGCCGGTGCTGGTGCTGGCTACTTCCGGCACGGCGCCCGCCAACTGGCTGCCCGCCATCATCGAGGCCAGCCAGTCCGGCGTCCCGCTCATGCTTGTCTCGGCCGACCGCCCGCCGGAATTGCAGGGCTGTGGTGCCAATCAAACGATAGACCAAGTTGGGCTCTTCGGTACCCATGTTCGCGCCAGCCATGCGCTGGGCACCCCGCATGACGGGTTCGATCCGGCTTACCTGCACCGCCTCGCGGCGCGAGCCTGCGAACAGTCCCTGTGGCCCCATCCCGGCCCGGTCCATATCAACCAAGCCTTTCGCGAACCGCTGGTGCCATTGGCAGCGACGGCAGAAGCCCGCATTCCCGAGACCATCCGCATCGCCCGCCCGGCCCTGCAGCCCAGCCCGGACGATATTCAGGACCTCGCCCGCCGCATCAGCGGCCGGCCCGGCGTCATCGTCTGTGGTGAGCTGGCAGCGACGCCGAAAAGCCGCGAGGCCATCGCCTCCCTGGCCGCGCGACTGGCCTGCCCAATTCTCGCTGAACCGCTGTCCGGCCTGCGCTTTGGCCAACATGACCGCTCGCGTCTGTGCGTCCGTTACAACCATTGGCTGGCCGATCAGGACTTCATGGACCAACACCGGCCGGCATGGGTTTTGCGTTTCGGCGCCTTCCCGGTCACCCGCCACCTGCAAAATTTCATCGGGGCAATTAGCGAAACTCACGCCCTGGTCGAGCCCTGGCCACGCTGGACCGATCCATCGCACCAATTGACCCATGTCCTGCGCGCCGAGCCCGCCGATGCCTGTGTCGCTCTCATGGCGGCATCCCTCGCTCCGGCACCCGATAGCTGGCACCGCGCATTCGCGGCGCAGGAGTCAGTCGCCACCGGACGTGCCGGGAGCACCCACATCGACGCTCTACTCAAGGCCATACCCGACAACACGCCGCTCTTTGTCGGCAACTCATTGGCCATTCGCCAGCTCGATACGGCTTCCGGCAACGGCCCTCAGTCCCTTGGCCTATATGGCAATCGGGGCGCCAGCGGCATTGATGGCAACATCTCGACGGCCATGGGGATTGCGGCCATCCACGGCAGCGTCGTCGTGCTCATCGGCGACCTCACCTGCCAGCACGACCTGGGCGGCCTGGCCCTCGCCCAGGGCCGAAATGCCGTGATCGTCGTCGTCAACAATAGCGGTGGCGGCATTTTCGAGCACCTGCCCCAGCGCGACCTGCCCGAGTTCGAGGCTGGCTGGCGCACACCGCAGGCCATCAGTTTCGAGCATGCGGCGCTGACCTTCGGACTCGGTTTTGCCTGCGCCGAATCGCTGGAAGCATTCGCCAGCCACTTGGCGGCAGCCTTTGCCACCGACGGTCCGCAACTGATCGAACTGAAGCTGCCTTGAGGCCATGCGGTAAAATCAGCCCCCATGAAATCGTCGATCAACATCACCGACCCGAGCCACGCCTCGCCCCTGGGCAAGGCCACGGAGTACCAGAGCCGCTACGCCCCCGAACTGCTCTACCCCATTCCCCGCCAGCTCAAGCGCTGCGAACTCGGCATCGCCGATGATGCGCTACCTTTTGTCGGCGAGGACTTGTGGAATGCCTACGAGTTGTCCTGGCTCAACCCCAAGGGCAAACCGGTCGTCGCCGTCGGCAGCTTTCGCGTCCCGGCCGACAGTCCGAACCTGATCGAATCGAAATCCTTCAAGCTCTACCTGAACTCACTCAATCAGAGCACCTTTGCCGATGTTGAAACGGTCGCCGCCACCCTGGCCCGCGACCTGTCAGCGGCGGCCGGCAAGCCCATCAAGGTCCGGCTCGAACCCCTCGCCGAGCGGCCCCAGGCTGCCATCGGCCTGCCGACCGGCATCTGCCTCGACGATCTGGACATCGCCTGCGACCGCTACCAGCCGGCCCCCGAAATGCTCGGCACGCAAGCCGGCGACGTCATCGAAGAAACGCTGTACTCCCACCTGCTCAAATCCAACTGCCTGGTCACCGGCCAGCCGGACTGGGCAATGGTCGTCATCCGCTACCGTGGCCGCCCCATAGCCCACGCCGGCCTGCTGCGTTACATAGTCTCCTTCCGCGATCACAACGAATTCCATGAGCAGTGCGTCGAGCGGATTTTCACCGACATCCAGACCCGCTGCGCGCCCGAAGCACTCGCCGTGCACGCCCGCTACACCCGGCGCGGCGGCCTCGACATCAACCCCTTCCGCAGCACTGGCCACTACGCCGCGCCCGACAACATGCGCGAAATCCGGCAATAAGCCTCGCCCGCTCCCACCCGGAACCGGAGAGAGCACGCGACGAGCAGCAAGCGTATAATGTACAAAATATTGCACACAATGTATGACACAGGAGACAGTCATGGCTATTTCCGCAAGCGACGTTATCCCACTCTCGCAAGCCCGGGCGAACTTCTCCGAACTGGCTGAAGAAGTCAAAGCCGGCAGCGAGAAGATCATCACCAAGAACGGCGAAAGCTACATCGCCCTGATCGATGCCAACCGTCTGGACTACTACCACCAGTTGGAGCGCGAGCGCATTCACCTGTTGTTGATCGATGATGCCGTCGCCGGACTCGACAATGTGGCCACCGGCAAAGCCAAAGATGCCCGCAGCGTGATCGCGTCCATCAAGCGCCGCCGTAACGCCTGAATTACCGCGACAACATGCCTGAGGCGAAAAATCCTGTCGTCAAATTCACCGAAAATTTTGAGCATAAACTCGAGAAGATCGAGTCCTTCCTGAACGAACTGGAAGCACCGCAGGCTTTCGATAGTCTGCTCAATGAACTACTCGAAACGGTCATTCCCAACCTGGAACGCTTCCCGGAAATGGGGCGGCCATTCTTGACCAACCATCCGCGCTCGGTTGAAACCACCAATGCACTAGCCACACTCAGCACAAAATTGTCGGCACTGACGCAGGATATCGAAGCCTTGCGCGAATACATCCTCAAGGACTACCTGCTGCTCTACGCGCCCATTGGCGAGACGATTTACCTGCTGACAATCAGACATCAACGACAACTTTCATTCGACTTTGAAAGCCATTGGGAACGATAAGCCAGGGACATTGAACAAATGTCAGGGAAAGATTTGCCTAACACGATGACTTCAAAAGAAAACACAAGCACCGACCTCGCCAAGCACACGCCGATGATGCGCCAGTACATGGCGCTCAAGGCCAACCACCCGAACACCTTGCTGTTCTACCGGATGGGCGATTTCTACGAGCTTTTTCATGATGACGCCGAAAAAGCCGCCCGCCTGCTCGACATCACGCTGACCACCCGCGGCCAGTCGGCCGGTGTGCCGATCCGCATGTGCGGCGTACCTTTCCATGCGCTGGAGCCCTACCTCGCCCGCCTCGTCAAGCTCGGCGAATCGGCGGTGATCTGCGAGCAGATCGGCGACCCGGCGACCAGCAAGGGGCCGGTCGAACGCGCCGTGGCGCGCATCGTGACGCCCGGCACGCTGACCGATGCGGCGCTCATCGACGACAAGCAGGACCTCTGGCTGCTCGCCGTCACAACGCTGCGCAACACCGCCGGCCTCGCCCGGCTCAATCTGGCGAGCGGCGAATTCATCCTGCTCGAAGTGCCGGCCGACCAGATTCCGGCCGCGCTGGAGCGCATCCGCCCGGCTGAAATCCTCTATCCCGAGAGCTGGACGCCGAATTTCGCCCTTGAAGTCGCGCGCACCCGCCAGCCCGACTGGTATTTCGAATTCGACTCGGCCCGCCGCCTGCTCTGTGAGCAGTTTGAAGTCGCCTCGCTCGCCGGCTTTGGCGCCGAAGGCCTGAAACCAGCCATCGCCGCGGCCGGCGCCCTGCTCCAGTACGCCCAGGCGACGCAGGCCGGCAAACTCAGCCACCTGCGCGGCCTGACGGTCGAAATCGAAGGCGCCTATCTCGGCCTCGACCTCGCCACGCGGCGCAATCTCGAACTCACCGAAACCCTGCGCGGCCAGCCCGCGCCGACGCTCTTTTCGCTGCTCGACAACTGCGTGACCAGCATGGGTTCCCGCCTGCTGCGCCATAGCCTGCACCACCCGCTGCGCGAACGCGACATCCCGGCGGCGCGCCACGGTGCCGTCGAGTTTTTGCTCGAGGATTACGGCCGGCTGGCCGGCGAATCCCGCAAGAACCTGCGCGGCATTGCCGACATCGAGCGCATCGCCGGCCGCATTGCCCTGCGCAACGCCCGCCCGCGCGACCTGGCCAGCCTCCGCGAATCGCTGGCCCGGCTAGCCGGCCTGCGCGCCCCGCTGGCCGATGCCGTTTCGCCGCTGGTCGGCCAGTTGTTCGCCGATCTCGAAACGCCGCTGACCGCCCTCGATCTGCTCGTCCGTTCCATCGCCGCCGAACCCGGCGCGCAAGTCCGCGACGGCGGCGTGATCGCGCCGGGCTTCGATGCCGATCTCGACGAATACCGCTCGCTCAACGACAACTGCGGCGCCTACCTCGTCGATATGGAAGTCCGCGAACGCGAGCGCTCCGGCATTGCCAGCCTGAAAGTCGAATACAACAAGGTGCATGGCTTCTATATCGAAGTCACCCACGCCCATGTCGCCAAGATTCCCGACGACTACCGCCGCCGGCAAACGCTGAAAAATGCCGAGCGTTACATCACGCCGGAGTTGAAAGCTTTCGAGGACAAGGCGCTATCCGCCCAGGAGCGCGCCCTGGCGCGCGAAAAACTGCTCTACGAAACAATCCTCGACGAGTTGCAGCCGGTCGTCCCGGCCCTGCAAAACATCGCCCGCGCCATCGCCCACCTCGACCTGCTGGCCGGTTTTGCCGAGACGGCGCTGAAACGCAACTGGTGCAAGCCGGAATTCGCTGCCGACATCGGCGTCGCCATCGAGGGCGGTCGTCACCCGGTGGTCGAAGGTGAACTTGCCAACCAGGCCGAGACCTTCATCGCCAACGACTGCCGGCTCGCCGAAAACCGTCGCCTGCTGCTCATCACCGGCCCCAACATGGGCGGTAAATCGACCTACATGCGGCAGGTCGCGCTGATCGCCCTGCTCGCCCACATCGGCGCCTACGTCCCGGCCGACCGCTGCGTCCTCGGCCCGCTCGACCGCATCTTCACCCGCATAGGCGCCTCCGACGACCTCGCTTCCGGCCGTTCGACCTTCATGGTCGAAATGACCGAAGCCGCCGCCATCCTCCATCACGCCACGGCCAACAGCCTTGTCCTGATGGATGAAATCGGTCGTGGCACCTCGACCTTCGACGGCATGGCGCTGGCCTTCGCCATCCTGCGGCACCTTATCGACAAGAACCGCTGCCTGACGCTGTTCGCCACCCATTATTTCGAGATGACCCGCCTGTCGCACGAATACAGCGAACTGGCCAATGTCCATCTCGGCGCCGTTGAGCACAACGACCGCATCGTCTTCATGCACGCCGTCGAAGACGGCCCGGCCAACCAGAGCTACGGTATCCAGGTTGCCGCCCTGGCCGGCATTCCGACCGCCGTCGTACGCGCGGCACGCAAGCAGTTGCGGGAATTCGAGCTGCGCGCCACGGTCGATCCCCTGCAACCCGACCTTTTCGCCCAGGATTTTTCGGCAGAAGCGACGGAACCGGCCGAAGCCGAACCGCATCCGGCGCTCGGCCATCTGGCCGCCATCGACCCGGACGCCCTGACACCGCGCGAGGCACTCGATGCGCTCTATGCCTTGAAGGGTCTGCTGCGGTGAAGCGTTTCGCCCTGGCCCTTGGCCTCGTCGCCTGGATGGCACTGGCCAGCGCCGAAACCTGGCGCTTCGCCCTGATTGGCGACACACCCTATTCCGACTACGAACGGGCAGAAGTCCCGAAAATGCTGGAAGCCATCGCCGACCGCCACGTTGATTTCCTTGCCCATATCGGTGATTTCAAGAAGGGCCAGAATCGCTGCGACGATGATCGTTTCGAAGACCGCCTGCAACTCTTCAATGCCTCGCGCGTTCCCTTTGTCTATGTGCCCGGCGACAACGAATGGACCGATTGCGCCCGACAATCCTGCGGCGCCTACGACCCGGTGGAGCGCCTGCAAAAGCTGCGCAGCCTGTTCTGGAAGGATGGTTTCTCTCTCGGCCAGACAAAGCTGGCCCTTGAACGACAAGCCGGCGAATATACCGAACACAGCCGTTTCCGGCTGGGACCGGTGCTCTTCGTCAGCCTCAACCTGCCCGGCGACGATAACCACCGGGGGAAAAGCGCCGAACCGCGGCCGGAGTTTCTCGCCAGAAACCCGGTTGTCGTCAATTGGCTGCGCGACAGTTTCGCCCTGGCCCAGCGCGAGCATCTGGCCGGGGTTGTCCTGCTCTTCCAGGCCAACCCGGCCTTCACGCATTTCAACCAGGGTCTGGCCCACGACGGTTTTCGCGACTTTCTGACTGCCCTGCGCGATGAAACCGAAAATTTCTCCGGCCAGGTCATCGCCGTCCATGGCGATTCGCACATCAACCGCATCGATAAACCCTTGCGCGACCAGCGCGGGCGCACCCTCGCCAATTTCACCCGCGTCGAAACCTTTGGCTACCCCTTCATGGGCTGGACGCTGGGCTTCATCGATAGCGAATCACCGACCCTGTTCCGCTTCGAAAACCATCCCTGGCCGCCGAAAACGCCGTAAAAACAGCCAAAAAAATGCCCGCAAACTGCGGGCATTCTTCAATCAGCGACGGGTGACAGCTTACTGGCAGCCATCCTCATCGTCGTCACCGCCATGGACATGGCCGTGTTCGATTTCTTCGGCACTGGCCGGGCGGATCGCCGTGACCGTGCAGGTAAAGATCAGGGCCATGCCGGCCAGCGGGTGATTGCCGTCGAGAACGACCTTGTCGTCGGCAATTTCGGTCACACGATAGATGATGAAATCATCGTCGCCGCCCTCTTCCGGGCCACCTTCGAACTGCATGCCGACTTCGAGTTCCTTGGGGAAATCCTTGCGCGGCTCGATCTGCACCATTTCGGCATCGTATTCGCCAAAGGCTTCGTCCGGCTGCAGCTTGACCTTGACCGACTCGCCTACCTTCTTGCCCTGCAGGGATTCCTCGATCAGCGGAAAAATGTCGTCGTAACCACCATGCAGATAAATCAGTGGCTCACGGCCTTCATCGACCACTTCGCCATCGGGATCGGTGACGTGGTAATCGAGGGTGATGACGGAATTCTTGGAAACCTGCTCGTTCATTTTGTATAGGTCCTAGTGTCGGTGGGTGTTTCCGGCGTTTCGGGGGCACGACTAAGTGCGTGAGTGAAAAAATCACTGACCGGTGTGACGGCGAATTCTACCATTTCGGCTCGCTACGCCCTAACTGCGACCCCGGCACGGGGCAGGAGGGCAAAAAAAGAGCCCCGGAATTGCTTCCGGGGCTAACCGAGGTTACTGCAGAGAGAACGGTTTGCCGTCAGGCGTAAGTTGGGGCGAAAGCGGCTTCGGGATTGGTCGCCGGACCCTTGTCGGTCCAGTACGGCGACAGCTTGCGCAACTGGGCGACAATGGGCGGCACGGCTTCGATGACGCGGTCGATTTCGGCTTCGGTGTTATAGACCGACAGCGAAAAACGGATGGTGCCGTGCGCCGCCGTGTAGGGAATGCCCATGGCGCGCATGACATGCGAGGGTTCGAGCGAGCCCGAGGTACAGGCCGAGCCCGAGCTGCCGGCTATGCCCATCTTGTTGAGCAGGAGCAGGATGGCCTCGCCTTCGATGTATTCGAAAGCGATGTTGCTGGTATTGGGCAGACGGTTCGTCACGTCGCCGGTCGGGAAGCAATGCGTGACCTGACTGAGGATGCCCTTTTCCAGCTTGTCGCGCAGGCGGCGGACTTCGGTGTTTTCAACGTCCATTTTCTGCTGGGCGAGTTCGCAGGCCATGCCGAGCGCGACGATGGACGCCGAGTTCTCGGTGCCGGCGCGGCGTCCGCGCTCCTGGTGACCACCACGCAGCAGCGGGCGGAAACGACAGCCCCGGCGCAGGTAAAGGACACCGATGCCCTTGGGCGCATGCAGCTTGTGGCCGGACAGCGAGAGCATGTCGATCTTGGTGTTCTTGAGGTCGATGGGAATCTTGCCGACCGCCTGCACCGCATCGGTATGGAACATGATGCCCTTGGCGGCGGCCAGTTCGGCCATCTCGACCACCGGGAAGATCGTCCCCGTCTCGTTGTTGGCCCACATGGCGGAAACGACGGCGACGCGGTCGTTCAACAGGGACTTGTATTCGTCCATGTCGATGCGGCCCTTTTTGTCCACCTTGAGCTTGTGGACGATGTAGCCCTCTTTCTCCAACCACTCGCAGAGCGTCAGGATGGCCGGATGCTCGACATTGGTGGTGATCACCGTGTTGCGGTCGGGCTGCGCCTTGAGCGCCGAGAGGATGGCCGTCGAGTCGGACTCTGTGCCGCAGGAGGTAAAGATGATTTCCGAGTCATGCTCGGCCCCGAGCAGCGCCTGCACCTGACTGCGTGCCTTCTTCAGCGCCTTGCCGACTTCGCTGCCGAAGGCATGAATAGACGAGGCATTGCCGAAATGCTCAGTGAAAAACGGCAGCATGGCTTCGACCACAGCGGGATCAACCCGCGTCGTGGCGTTGTTGTCGAGATAGATCGGGGTCATGGGGAGTCCTTGGTTGCTAGTTATTAGTCATTAGCTGCCAGTCATTTGTCGATAGTGGCTAGCGACTAATGACCAGCAACTCCCTACTAAGCTTCAACAGGCATGTGCGAAGACGGCAGGACCTGCACCAGTTCGCCCAGCGTTTCGATCATCTTCTGCTGGATGCCGCCGAGTGTCGCCGCTTCCATCATGCAGCCGGAGCAGGCGCCCTTGAGGTGCACATAGATCTTCTTGCCCTGGACGTCGGCCAGTTCGACATCGCCGTGATCGCGCTGGAGCATGGGGCGGACGGACTCGAGCACTTCCTCGATCTTCTTGATCTTCTGCACCAGCGTCAGCTTGGCCGATGGCGGGCGCGGGGCTTCCGGCGTGGCCGGGCAGGCGGGGGGCGGCGAGACTTCGCCGGGGCCGGCGCGCTCGGCCTTGACCTTGGCGAGGATTTCCTCGATGCCTTCGTGACAGGCGGCACAACCACCGCCGGCCTTGGTGTAGAAGGTGACTTCCTCGACCGTATGCAGGTCGTTGGCCTTGACCACGTCCTCGATCATCACGGCGTCGATGGCGAAGCACTTGCAGATCAGCGCGCCCTCTTCGTGGTCATCCGACCACTCTTCGCCGCGGTAGTTGGCGATGGCGGCCTGCAGGGCTTCGCGGCCCATGACCGAGCAGTGCATCTTTTCCGGCGGCAGGCCGTCGAGGTAATCGGCGATGTTCTGGTTGGAGACTTCCAGCGCCTGATCCAGCGTCATGCCCTTGACCATTTCGGTCAGCGCCGACGACGAGGCGATGGCCGAACCGCAGCCGAAGGTCTGGAAATGGGCATCGAGAATGATCTCGGTTTCCGGCTCGACCTTGAGCATCAGGCGCAGCGCGTCGCCGCACTGGATGGAACCGACATCGCCGATGCCGTTGGCTTCTTCCAGCGGGCCGGAATTGCGCGGATTGAAGAAATGTTCGCGAACCTTGTCAGAGTATTCCCACATGGTGCTGGCTCCTTAAACCGAGAATGAAGAGCCGCAGGAACACTGGGCGCTGGCGTTGGGGTTGTCGAACTTGAACCCGGTGTGGGTCAGGGTATCGACGAAATCGACGGTGACGTTGTCGACCATCGGGAAGGTCATGGCATCGACCAGCACCTTGACGCCTTCGATTTCCATTTCCCAGTCGTCCTCGGCCTTTTCGGCTTCGAGCTTCATGCCGTATTGCAAGCCGGAGCAGCCACCACCGGAAATGGTCAGGCGCAACCCGATGACGGGGGTTTCGGAACCGCGGATGAAGCGTTGAACGGCCTTAACGGCAGCGGGGGTCAGATTGATCATGGCGATTCTCCCAGAGTAGATGGGCTACTCATTGCAAGCCCTGTGCCATGCCAGCTATCGCCGCTAAGCTAATGAAATCATTGAATTGTTGCGCCGCAGCGCCTTGTCGCATTTGCGACAATCAACCGAGAACGTGTTCGTAGGCCCGACGCAGCAGATTGCGTTCGACCTCGGTCAGCTGACGCGACTCTGTGATGGCGATGAAACGGGCATGGATGTGCTCGGCGGCGGCGAACGGCGGATCGATGCCGGCAAAGGCGGCGAGGAGCACCGGCACATCGCCTTCCGGCGTATCGACCCAGGCCTGGAAATCGGCCACCGGCTCGATGGCCCCCTCGGCCAGCCCGAGATGGATTTCTGCTTCACGGACCACGGCCGTCGGGTGAAACTGGATGGTCGGCGAATAGTCCTCGTCACGCAGCGCCGACAGTGCCGGCAAGTGCTTGAAGGCGACGACGCCCGAACTCAGACAAAGAAAACGGACGCGACCGCTGGTTCCATGCTTGTGGATCAGCAATAAGCGGGGCTGAACAAGCATGGTCTATTTCATGTATTCGGCAATGACCGGATCGCCGCGAAACTTATCCGGCCGACCCCAGACCTGAACCGACTCGACATAGCTGTCGGCCCGCTCAGGATGGGGCAGCAGCACCTGATATTCGGCGAAGACGCGCCCGTCGGGAAAAAAGGTGGCCGTCCCGTAGCGCTGCTTGCCGCGCCAGGTCGCGATCACGCTGACTTCCTGCGAGTACGGGTCGGCCTGCTCGGCGAAGCTCGCCTCGGCCCACACCGGCTCATCGCCGATAGTCAGGCCGAGCTTTTCCACCTGGGCCCGCACGGCGGAGCACAGCGCCTCGCCGAACGCGGCATCAGGCAGCGCCATCACGATCAGGCCGGCGCGTAGGTGTAGCAGTCCTTCGGACAGACGCGTCCGCAGGAGCCGCAACCGATGCAGTCGGCCGGATTGGCCAGGGACATGACCATCATGTTGTCGTCTTCGTCATCGTTGTCGTCGTCCAGCTCGCGCTCGACGAGATCGAGCACATTGCGCGGGCAGACCTTGTAGCAGCGACCGCAGCCGATGCACTTGGCCTGATCGAGGCTGGTGGCAAATTGCGGCGTCCATTCGGTGCCGCCCTTGGTAAGTCCGGTAATCATGCGGGTTGTCCTTTCTGCGCGGCAGCAAGGCGGGCAGTGGCATCGGCCCAAGCCTGGCAGGCATCGTAGGTGGATTGGGAAAGCGCTGGAATTTCGTGAAAGCCCGCCGGCAGGCGGTCTTCCACGAGGTCATGCATCTGCGAAGCCCACTCGGAGGCTATCCGCTTGAGCTTCTTCACTTCCTTGTCGAGGGCGGCCAGTTCTTCGTCAGTCATGTTGCCCCCTGCCCTTACAGCCCGGCGACGTTCGGATACTGACCGATACGTTCCAGCGCAATGCCCAGCATCTTGTCGGCGTCATCCTTCATCTTGGACAGGCTGGGAAAGCCGAAGCGATGCACATCGCGCAGGGTCTTCTCGACGGCAACCAGCTTGCCGACCGTGATGATGGCGCGGCCGAAACCTTCATGCGTCAGATGAACCAACGGCACGGCGAGCAGCTTGCATTCCTTCTCGATGAGCACGGCGATGGCGTTGTAGAAGGCCTTGACGCGGGAAATGGTCTCGTCGTCCGGGTCGCCGATCATCGGTATATTGGCCTTGCGCTCCTTGGTCAGGATGTAGGGATCGAGGATCTTTTCGACCGTCCACCCGGCATAGGTGCCATAGGTGTCCAGGGCGCGCATCTGGCGGGCCATTTCCTTGACAAAGTCGGTAGAAAAGATGGGATCGACAGCAATGGCTTCAGTCATGGTGTTACTCCTTGGGAAATGTTTTTGATAAGTTGGAAACCGGGACAAGTTGCGGTGCCGGCATCAGGCCGGGCACCAGGCCGATGGCGATGCGGGCAAT
>CAIYYE010000060.1 GCA_903930395.1 uncultured beta proteobacterium | reverse complement strand
GCAGCATCTCGGTCTCCGTCAAGCTGGTCATGACCAAAGGCGAGACCCTGCTTGTCCGCTTCGCCGTATCCGACACCGGCATCGGCATCCCGCCCGATCAGCAAGCCCGGCTCTTCAAGGCCTTCGAGCAGGCCGACAACTCGACGACACGGCGCTTTGGTGGCACCGGACTGGGTCTCGCCATCTCGCACCGCCTGGCCCACCTGATGGGGGGCGAAGCCGGGCTCACCAGCGCCCCCGGCGAAGGCAGCACATTCTGGTTCACGGCCCGTCTGCGGGCCGGCACCACCCCCGGTGAGGTCACCACCCTGCCCTGTTCGGCCAGCGATGCCAAACGCCTGATTGGCGAACAGCGACCCAGGGCGCGCGTCCTGCTGGCGGAAGACAATCCGATCAACCAGGAAGTGGCGCTCGAACTATTGCGCGGTATCGGTCTACATGTCGATCTTGCCGACAATGGCGAAAAAGCCGTCGCCATGGCCGCCGAAACGGCCTACGACCTGATCCTGATGGACATCCAGATGCCGGTCATGGATGGCCTGGCTGCCACCCGGCTGATCCGGCACAGCGCCAGCGGGCGCCATGTTCCGATTCTGGCGATGACCGCCAACGCCTTTGGCGAGGACCGCCGACGCTGCCTCGAGGCCGGCATGAGCGACCATGTCGCCAAACCGGTCGATCCGGGCAGCCTTTACGCCGCGCTCATCAAGTGGCTGACGCCGGCCGTCGTGACGGACAGCAGCCTGCCCCCCCTGCCCCCGCCTTTAGCCCCCGTATCTGCCCCGGACAATGGCCCCCCGGACACCCGTACCGCCCTTGAAAGAATCCCCGGACTCGATGTCGCCTATGGCCTGAATGCCCTGCGCGGCAAGCTGCCGAGTTATTTGCGCCTGCTCGGCATTTTCCTGACGACGCACGGCACGGACATCGAAAAAATCAGCGCGGCACTGAACAGCGGCGACATTGCCCAGGCCGAGCAAATCACCCACGGCCTCAAGGGAGTTTCCGGCACACTGGGCCTGACCGGCATCTACGATGCGGCGCGCGGGCTCGACGATGCCCTGCGCCAGGCTGCCCCGCACCCTGATACCGAACGCCTGCTCGCCACACTGGCCGAGCGCCTGGAGGCGACCTGCCGGGCGCTTGCCCCACTCGTCGCAGCACCGCCCACGGAGCCCGTATGATCCCCGCCCGGCCGACCACGCTGCGCGACATCATGACCGGCACGATACGCAACCTCCCGCCCCAGGCCATGTTGCGCGATGCGGCACGGCTGATGGCCGAGGCGCACATTTCCAGCCTGCTCGTGATGGACGATGGAACGGCCCTCGGCATCGTCACCGAAAGCAACATCCTCAATGCCCTGAATGACCACCCGACGGGCAATGTCCAGCTCGACGCCATCATGTCGCACCCCTTGATCACCGCCCCGGCCGATCTCGACCTGGGTGCCGCCCGGCAGCTGGTCGAGGCCAACGATATTCGCCACCTGGTCGTCACCGACCCGGCCGGCCAGGTCTGCGGCATCGTCAGCGACACCGATTTCCGCCTGAACCTGGGCAACGAGGCCTTCCATCACCTGCGCACGCTGCAGGGCATCCTCGACAGAAACATCCCCATCCTGCCGTCGGATGCCACACTCGGCGACGCCATGGCGAGCATGATCGGGCATGGCACCGACTATCTGATTGTCAGCGACAAGGGCCTGCCGGCCGGCATCATTACCGAACGCGACATCCCGCGTTTGCTTGGCACCAGCGAGGAGCCGCAATTGCTCCCCCTGGGGCAGGCCATGAGCACCCCCTTGCGCAGCATTTCGGTGACGGCCACGCTGAGTGCCGCCCTGGAAGCGATGAACCGCTTCCGGGTCCGTCACATGGTCGTCTTCAAAGGTGATGCTCGTGTTCTCGGCGTCATCAGCCAACGCCGGCTCCTCGAACAGCTCGCCCTGGAGCAGCTCGAAATCGTCAGACACCAGGCCCTGCTGGAACGCGAGCGCACGCGCCTCGAAACCTACCTGCAACTGACACTCGACGGCGCGGCTGCCGGCAGCTGGGAATATCGTCACCACACCGGCCGCCTCATCGCCAGCGACGGCCTCCTGGCCATGCTCGGCCTCGGGCGGGAGGCTGCGCCGGCCACCAAGGCCGAGTGGACAGCAAGGATCCATCCTGATGACCGGCACTTGCTGACCCACGTCGCCAGCCGGAAAAATGACCAGGGCGGCCCTTCGCGCATCATCGAGTATCGCCTCCAGCACAACGACGGCCACTGGCTCTGGGTGGAGGATCGCAGTTGCACCATCGAGACCGATGAGGACGATGGCAAACGCGTCAGTATCGGCGTGGTCTGCGACATCACCGACCGGCAAGGTGCCCGCCAGCAAATCAACCGCCAGAACCGCGCCCTGCGCATGATGAGCGGCGTCGCCCAGGCCCTCGTCCGCCACAAGGACGAGACCGAGATGCTGACCGAAGTCTGCACCATCGCCGTTGATATCGGCGATTACCAGATGGCCTGGGTTGGCGATGTGATGCACGACCCGAAAAAGAGCATTGTGCCGACCGCCTTTTCAGGGATGGCCGATGCCTATCTGCAGCAGCTGGAAGTGAGCTGGGAGGAGTCGGCGAACGGGCATGGCCCCTGCGGCCGGGCCGTGCGCAGCGGCGTCCCGTCGATTGTCCGCGACATCGACGCCGACACGACTTTCGAGCCATGGCGCGAGAGCGCCCGGAAACAGGGATTTCGCGCCTTGATTTCCCTGCCTGTGCGGATTGATGGGCGTATCGTCAGCACCCTCAATCTCTACTCGACCAAAATCGACCCGTTCGACGATGACGAAATTAACTTGCTCTGCAACCTGGCTGGTGAACTCGGCCTCGGCATGAGCATGCAGCGCTCGCGGCAGACACTGGCGCAGAGCGAGGCCATGTTGCTCCAGGCGCAGCGCCTGGCAAGGCTGGGTCATTTCACTTTCGCGGCAGCGATCGACAGCCTGAGCGGATCACCCACCCACAACGAGATATTCGGCCTGGCCCCGGACGAAGTGCTGAACACCGAGGGCTGGCGCCAGTTGATCCACCCGGAAGACCGCGTGCGGATGAGCGAGTACTCGCGCGATCACGTCTTTCGCGGCGGCCAGCCTTTCGACAACGAATATCGCGTGAACCGCCGCAGCGATGGCGCCGAACGCTGGATACATACCGTCGGCCAGATCGTCCAGGGCAGCGACGGCCGGGTCAGCCAGCTTTTCGGCACGAGCCAGGACATCACCGAACGCAAGCAGTTCGAGCAGCGCCTGCGCCAGAGCGAAGCCTTGCTGCGCGAAGCCCAGGCCGTCGCCCATCTCGGTAGCTGGACGCTGGACATCGCCAACGACCAGCTGGAGTGGAGCAACGAGGTCTACGAGATATTCGGACTGCCCGCCGACCATGTCCGGCAATTGCGGGACTTTGTCGAACATATCCACCCGGAGGACCGCCAGTCCGTGCTCAGCGAATGGCACGATGCCCTGGGCGGCGCTCCCTACGACAGCGAACATCGCATCCTCCGCCAGGGTCAGACGCGCTGGGTACGCGAGCGGGCGCATATCCATTTCGACCCCTCGGGCCGTGCCATTTCTGCCGTTGGCACGGTGCAGGATGTGACCGAACGGCATGAGGCCGAGCATCAATTGCGCAAGCTTTCGCAGGCCATCGAGCAGAACCCGCACAGCATCCTGATCACCAATACCACCGCCGAGATCGAGTACGTCAACGACGCCTTTGTCCGCAACACCGGCTATTCCCGCGAAGAAGCCATCGGCAACAATCCGCGTCTGATGAACTCCCAGCTCACCGGCCGGGACACCTATGTCGAACTATGGAGTACCTTGAACCGGGGCGAAATCTGGCGCGGGGAATTCATCAATCAGCGCAAGGATGGCTCGCAGTATTCGAGCTTCGCGATCATCTCTCCGGTGCGCCAGTCCGATGGCCGGATTACCCATTACCTGGGCATCCAGGAAGACATCAGCGATAAAAAACGCATTCAGGCAGAGCTGGACAAGCACCGCCAGCACCTCGAAACCCTGGTCGCCGAACGCACCGAGCAATTGATCCGGGCCAAGGAAGAAGCCGAAACAGCGAGCAAGGCCAAGAGCGCCTTCCTCGCCAACATCAGCCACGAAATCCGCACCCCGATGAACGCCATCATCGGCCTCACCCACATCGCCCAACGCAGTACCGGCGACCTCGCCCAGCAGGAACGGCTGGGCAAGGTTGCCGATGCGGCACAGCACCTCATGGGCATCATCAACGACGTGCTCGATATTTCAAAAATCGAGGCCGACAAACTGCAGCTGGAAAACACCCACTTTTCACTGGCCGGCATTTGCACCGCCACCTGTGCCATGGTGGCCGAACGGGCCGAGACCAAGCGTCTACCGATCACCTGCCACGTGGACCCGGCCTTGCCGGAAAACCTGCTCGGCGACCCCCTGCGCATCCAGCAGATACTGCTCAACTTCCTCTCCAACGCCATCAAGTTCACGCCCAGCGGTGCGATCGAGGTGAGGATGCGCCTGCTCGTCCGCGAGGAGGACAGCGCCACAATCCGCTGCGAAGTCAGCGATACCGGCATCGGCATCGACGCGGCGACGATGGACAAGCTCTTCCTGCCCTTCGAACAAGCCGACACCTCGACTACGCGGCGCTATGGCGGCACCGGCCTGGGGCTGGCGATCAGCCGCCGGCTGGCCCAGGCGATGCAGGGCGAGATCGGGGCCGATAGCACGCCGGGCCAGGGCAGCACCTTCTGGTTTACCGCCCGCCTGGGCCTGGCGAGCGAAACCCCGGCATTGGCCGAAGCCCCGCGCGCACCATCGGCAAATTTCCAGCGCGGCGCCCATGTCCTGCTGGCCGAAGACAACGCCATCAATGCCGAAGTCGCCAGCGACCTCCTGAAAAATGCCGGACTGCACGTCGACATCGCCGTCGATGGTGGCCAGGCACTCGCCTTCGCCCGTCGGCGGCATTACGACCTGGTCCTCATGGACATGCAGATGCCCGTCATGGACGGGCTCGAAGCCACCCGTCAAATCCGCGCCCTGCCCGGCTGGGGAAAAATCCCCATCCTGGCGATGACGGCCAATGCATTTGATGAAGACCGCGACATCTGCCTGGCCGCCGGCATGAACGACCACGTCGCCAAGCCGGTCGCCCCGCAAGTGCTGGATGCGGCCCTGGCCCGCTGGCTGCCGACCCGGCCCTGGCCGCCAGCGCCGTCAAACAGCGGCCAGATTGCCGACAACGACCTCGCCGCCATTACCGGACTCGACACCCAACAGGGCCTGCGCGCCGTACGCGGCCGCATGGACAGCTACCGCCGCCTGCTCGTCAAGTTTGCCGAAACCCACCTCGACGACTTTGCCCGGATGCGCACCAACCTGGCCGCCGGCAACCGCGACGAAGCCCGCCGCCTCGCCCACTCGCTGAAAGGCGTCGCCGCCACGCTCGGCGCCACGCTCATCAACAAGGCCGCGGCTGCGCTTGAGCTGGCGATCAAGGAGGGTCAGGAAATGACCTTGGTCGCCCCCCTCATCGACGAAACAGAACAGGCCTGCAAGGCCCTGTTCGAGCAATTGCACAGCCTCGTCACGGCAACCGGGAGCGTCGCTGCAGAAGGTGATGCGATCACCACGCCCCCGCTGATCGAGCGCATCCGCCGGGAACTGCAACAGGGTGAAATGAGCGTTCAGGATCTGGTCCGCCAGCAAGCAACGACCCTCAGGACAGTACTCGGCGCGGCATACCCGGCATTCGACAAACACATCAACGCCTTCGAATTCGAAGAGGCCCTGGCCCTGCTCAACGCCACCCTGCGACCGGGAATGCCGGATTAGTCCGTGCTCTCCAGCCAGCGCCGGGCCCCCAGCCCGGCTGCCCGGCCACTGGCGAAACAGGCGGTCAGCAGGTAACCACCGGTCGGCGCTTCCCAATCCAGCATTTCGCCGGCGCAAAAGACGCCCGGCAGGTCACGCAGCATCAGGTCGCCATCCAGTGCTTCGAAGGCCACACCGCCCGCCGTGCTGATCGCTTCGTCGATGGGCCGGGTGGCAGTCACCGTCAGCGGCAGCGACTTGATTGCCGCAGCCAGAGTGGTCGCCGCATTGAGCTCGGCGGGCGGGCAGAATTCGCGCAGCAGCGCGGCCTTGACGCCCTCGATAGCGGCATGGCGGCGCAGATGGTTGGCCAGCGAATCACGGCCGCGCGGCCGAGCGAGGTCGGCTGTCAGGCGTTCGAGACTGCGGCCGGGCGCCAGGTCGAGAATGAGCCGGGCTGTGCCGTCCCGCGCCAGCGCATCGCGCAAGGGGGCAGCCAGGGCATAGATCAGCCCGCCTTCGATACCGGTCGCAGTTATGTTGAATTCACCCTGCTTTGGCGGCAGCCCGGCACATCTGGCGGTAACGGCCTTGACCGGCGCACCGGCAAAGCGCTCGCTGAAATACGCGCTCCACGCCACGTCAAAGCCGCAATTGGCCGGCTTCAGGGGCGCTACCGGGACGCCACGCTCGACGAGCAGAGGCAGCCAGCGACCATCCGAACCGAGTTTGGCCCAACTGCCGCCGCCCAGAGCCAGAATGACCGCATCGGCCTTGATCTCGACCGCCCCGGCCGGCGTCGCGAAACGCAGGCTGCCATCGGCGGCCCAGCCCAGCCAGCGATGCCGGACATGAAACTGCACGCCTTGCCCGCGCAGGCGATGCAGCCAGGCACGCAGCAAGGGCGCCGCTTTCATCTCGGTGGGAAAAACCCGGCCCGAGGTACCGACAAAGGTGGCGATGCCGAGGCCGTGTATCCATTCACGCAGTTGCGTTGGCCCGAAGGCGTCAAGCAGCGGCGCGACCTGCGCAGCCCGCTCGCCGTAGCGGCCGACAAAATCGGCCAGCGGCTCGGCATGGGTGATGTTCATGCCGCCCTTGCCGGCCATCAGGAACTTGCGGCCGAGCGAGGGCATGGCGTCGAAGATCTCGATGACTCTGGCCTGTTCCCCGGCATCCGGCGCCGCGGCAAGGACTTCCGCCGCCATCAGGCCGGCCGGGCCGCCGCCGATGATGGCGACGCGCGTTATCACTTTTTGCTGGCGTCGGCTTCCGGCGCCTTGGGCGGCTTGCCGGCAGCCTCCAGATCGAGCAGTTCGCCGGGTATTTCTTCTTCGTCGAGCGGAATCACCGTCACAGCCACGTCCGGCTCTGTACCGCCGCCACCGAGGATGATGCCGCGCAGGGGCGAAATATCCGAGAAGTCGCGGCCGAAGGCGAGCGTGATGTGCTCGGTATTGGGCAGCAGGTTGTTGGTCGGATCGAAATCCACCCAGTCATTTTCGCGGCCGGGTGCATAGACCGAGACCCAGGCGTGCGACGCGTCAGCACCGATCAGGCGGGGCTTGCCGGGCGGCGGACGGGTCAGCAGGTAGCCGCTGACATAGCGGGCGGCCAAGCCCATGGCGCGCAGGCAGGCGATCATGAGGTGGGCAAAGTCCTGGCAGACGCCGCGCTTGTTTTCGAGCACTTCGAGGACCGGCGTCGACACGGTGGTCGCCTCGGGATCGAAGGTGAACTCGTCGAAAATCTTTGCCATCAGCGTCTGGGCGCCGACCAGCACGGGGGTATCCGGCGGGAAGCAGTCGGCCGCGTAGGCTGCCAGCTCGTGCTTGACGCGGACGTGCGGACTCTCGAAGAGGAAACGCGTCGCATCGAGGTCAGCCGCCAGCGGCTCGGTCGAGTCGTAGGCCAGGCGGTCGCGTAACTCCTCCCAGGGAATGGAGTCCTCGAGCTTCTCCGGCAGGTGCGGCGTGACGGCCACGGTCATGGCCGAACGGATGAGCAACTCGTCGTGCGGCACATGGAAGGCCATCCAGGTCACGGGATTGCCGAAAGCATCGCGCCCATCGCGGCGCCAGGTC
>CAIYYE010000059.1 GCA_903930395.1 uncultured beta proteobacterium | reverse complement strand
GAGCCATCCAGAGCAAGAACCGTCGAAGCCGAAAACCGCTACGAGCCGGCCCCCAGCAATGGCAGCTTCGCGCGCCAGCGGGGCAGCCTGCGCCTGCCTCTGCGCGGCTCCGTTTCCGGACGCTTCGGCTCGGCTCGCGACGGTGGCGGCACCTGGCGCGGCCTCTTCATCAAGGCCGGCACAGGCAGCGAGATCAAGGCCGTGGCCGGGGGCCGCGTCGTCTTCGCCGAATGGATGCGCGGCTTCGGCAACCTGCTCATCATCGACCATGGCGACGCCTACCTGTCGATCTACGGCAACAACGACGCCCTGCTCAAACAGGTCGGCCAGGCCGTCAAAGGGGGCGAAACCATAGCCACCGTGGGTAACAGCGGAGGCAATCCGGAATCCGGTTTATACTTTGAACTCCGCCACCAAGGGCAACCGATCGACCCGATGAAATGGGCCAGCTTGAAATGAGCAAAACAAAAACCTTTAGCTTGACCGTTGGCGCCTTTGTCGCCGGCGCCCTGATCAGCCTCAACTTCCCGGCCATGGCCGACAAGGACGTCAAACAGGGCCTGCCCATCGATGAACTGCGCACCTTCGCCGAGGTGTACAGCGCCATCAAGCAAGGCTATGTCGAGCCGGTCGAAGACAAGAAAATGATCGCCAATGCCATTTCCGGCATGCTCTCCAACCTTGACCCCCACTCGACCTATCTCGATGCTGACGCCTTCAAGGATCTGCAGGTCGGTACCCAGGGCGAGTTCGGCGGTCTCGGCATCGAGGTCGGCATGGAAGACGGCCTCGTCAAGGTCGTCTCGCCCATCGAAGACACGCCGGCCTTCCGTGCCGGCATCAAATCGGGCGACCTCATCTTCAAGCTCGACGAAACGCCGGTCAAAGGCCTGACCCTGTCCGACGCCGTCAAGAAAATGCGCGGCAAGCCAAAAACGCCAATCAAGCTGTCGATCATCCGCAAGGGTGAAACCAAACCGATCGAAGTCACCCTGATCCGCGAAGTGATCAAGGTGCAGAGCGTCAAGTCCAAGCTGGTCGAACCCGGCTACGGCTGGGTCCGCGTCACCCAGTTCCAGGAAAACACCATTGCCGAACTGGCCAAGCATGTCTCCGCACTGTACAAGGACGGCAACAAGCTGCAGGGCCTCGTCCTCGACCTGCGCAACGATCCGGGCGGCCTGCTCAACGGCGCTATCGGCGTTTCAGCTGCCTTCCTGCCGCCTGACGTCAAGGTCGTCTCGACCGACGGCCGCACAGAGGATGCCAAGCAGGAATTCAAGGCACGCGCCCAGGACTACCTCCGTGGCAGCAAGGAAGATCCGCTCAAGACCCTGCCGATCGAAGCCAAGAAGGTGCCGATGATCGTTCTCGTCAATGGCGGCTCCGCCTCGGCCTCGGAAATCGTCGCCGGCGCCCTGCAGGATCACAAGCGGGCCATCATTGTCGGCACCCAGACCTTCGGTAAGGGCTCGGTGCAATCCGTGCTGCCGCTGCCGGGCAATACCGCGATCAAGCTGACCACGGCGCGCTATTACACGCCGGAAGGCCGCTCCATCCAGGCCAAGGGCATCACGCCCGACATCGTCGTCGAGGAAAGCGCCAACGGCGCCAGCCCGGGCATGCGTGTGCGCGAGGCCGACCTCGACCGTCACCTGAGCAACGACAAGGAAAAGGAAGCGGCGAAGGAAGCCGCCAAACCCGATAACAAGGGGCAAACCAAATCCCTGAAGAACGGCAAGGACAAGAGCAAGGACGAATCCGAGGACGAAATGCCGCAGCGTCTGGAATACGCCACCAAGGGCGACTACCAGTTCCAGCAGGCGCTGAATCTTCTCAAGGGTCTGCAGATCATGCAGAATAAGAAGCAATAGTCCACTGATCGGGAGGGATGATGGCCGGCACAGACCTCAAGAAAAACCGGGAGATCCTGTTCTCCAAGTTCCCGCCGGGCCAGGTTCCCGAAGCGGCCGATGACCTGCAGCACATCGAAGCGGTCGAGGTCCAGGCCCGCTTCGAGAAACGTTCGCTTGGCGTCAGCTACGACCTGCAGCAGCACACCCTGCGCGAACTCGACGAACACCTGGTCGACAAGGGTTTTCATCTCGACAACACCTTGTTCACCAAGCTGACCCGGGCCCTCATCTACTACGTCGAAGACACCCAGCTGCACAACATCGGCGCCCCGGAAAAACGCCTCAAACGCTCGGCGTCCGAAGCTTACGTCAAGGCCTGGGAGCATCACCCCCATGGCGACCACGACGATACCCCGCCGGAGTGGCGGGACTATAAATAGTTGTTAGTCGATAGTCGGTAGTTGCCAGCAACTGCGGCTACCGACTATCGACTCCCGACTAGCAACTAAATGACCGACGAGCAGCTTCTTCGCTACAGCCGACACATCCTGCTCGACGCCCTGGGCATTGAAGGCCAGGCCCGCATTCTGGCCACCCATGCCTTGATCATCGGGGCCGGCGGCCTCGGGTCACCTGCAGCGCTGTATCTGGCCTCGGCCGGGATCGGCAGGATCACGCTGGTGGACGACGACACGGTCGATTTCACCAACCTGCAACGGCAAATCCTTCACACGCAGGCCCGCGTCGGCATGGCCAAGGCGGAATCCGGTCGGCAGGCGCTCGGCGCCATCAATCCGGACATCGAGATTGTTCCCTTGCAGCAGCGTCTTTCCGGGGCTGCGCTCGACGCACTGGTGGCCAGCGCCGATCTCGTGCTCGACTGCACCGACAACTTTGCCACCCGCCACGCCATCAACCGCGCCTGCGTCCATCACAGGAAGCCGCTGGTTTCCGGTGCAGCCATCCGTTTCGATGGCCAGATCAGCGTCTACGACCTGCGTCGCGACGATTCGCCGTGCTACCACTGCCTGTTTCCCGAGGGTGAGGATGTCGAGGAGGTGCGCTGTGCCGTGATGGGCGTCTTTGCCCCCCTGACCGGGATCATCGGCACCATGCAAGCGGCAGAGGCGCTGAAGCT
>CAIYYE010000058.1 GCA_903930395.1 uncultured beta proteobacterium | reverse complement strand
TGATTTCTCGCTGTTCTCGGCCCGGGTTTTCGGTATGATCGACTGGTTGCCCTCGCGGACAACGGCGTCGGCATTTGCCATCGTCGGTGACTTCGAGGACTCGGTTTATTGCTGGCGTACCCAGCCGGGCCAATGGCCGGACCGCGATCTCGGCATCGTCCTCGCGGCGGGTGCCGGCGCGCTGGGTGTCCAGTTGGGCCGGCCGGTGGTGGATGGGGTCGAGGTATCCGACCGGGCTGAACTTGGGCTGGGTGATCCAGCCGATGTGGATTTCATGCAGAGTGCCGTCGGGCTGGTCTGGCGCGCCACTGTGTTGTGGATGTTATTTCTGTTTTTGTTGGGGCTTGCCACCTTGGTGGGCTGAATAATTTAATCAGGAGAGTTATATGAGCAGAGATGTTGTCGTTCTGAGCGCAGTTCGTTCCCCTATCGGCGCTTTTGGTGGTTCCCTGGCTGATTTTGAAAGCACCGAACTGGCTGGCATCGTCATGAAGGAAGCGATTGCCCGCTCCGGGGTTGATCCGCAAGCCATCAACTACGTCACAGTCGGCACCACGATGCCGACCGATTCGCGTTACGCCTATGTGTCCCGCGTTGCTTCCATCCAAGCCGGCCTGTCGATGGATTCCGTCGCCATGCAAGTGAGCCGCCTGTGCGCCTCCGGCCTGCAAGGTATCGTCACGACCGCCCAGAACCTCATGCTGGGTGATGCCGACTACGGTATCGGCGGTGGCGTCGAAGTCATGTCCAAGGCAACCTACCTGATGCCGGCGCTGCGTTCCGGCGCGCGCATGGGTGACACCAAGGCCATCGACTCGATGGTTGCCGTGCTGACCGACCCGTTCGGCGTCGGCCACATGGGTATCACCGCTGAAAACCTCGCGACCAAGCATGGCTTCACCCGTGAAGACCAGGATGCGCTGGCTGTCGAGTCGCAGCGCCGTGCTGCTGCCGCCATCGATGCCGGTTATTTCAAGTCGCAGATCGTTCCCATCGTCAAGCAGACCCGCAAGGGCGAAGTTGTGTTCGATACCGACGAGCACCTGAAGCGTGGCACGACCATGGAATCGCTGGCCAAGATGAAGCCGGCCTTCAAGAAGGACGGTACCGTCACCGCCGGTAACGCTTCCGGCATCAACGATGGCGCTGCCTTCTTCGTGCTGGCTGCCGCTGACGTCGCTGCCAAGAACGGCCAGAAAGCCCGTGCCCGTATCGCCGGTTACGCTGTTGCCGGCGTGCCGAACGACATCATGGGCGAAGGCCCGATCCCGGCCACCAAGCTCGCCCTCAAGAAGGCCGGCCTGACCCTGGACCAGATGGACGTCATCGAATCCAACGAAGCCTTCGCCGCTCAGGCTCTGTCGGTTTCCAAGGTGCTCGGTCTCGACCCGGCCAAGACCAACCCGAACGGCGGCGCCATCGCCCTCGGCCACCCGGTCGGCTGTTCCGGTGCCTTCATCGCCACCAAGGCCCTCTACGAACTGGAACGCATCGGCGGCAAGTACGCGCTGGTCACCATGTGTATCGGCGGCGGTCAGGGTATTGCGGTGATCTTCGAACGCGCTTGATCCAGCTAATGCTTCAAACAAAAACCCGCCGGCCAAAACCGGCGGGTTTTTTATTTGCACCATCTTGAAAATATGCCGCACCTTTGCGGTGCGTCAACAGTCATAAAGTGGTATCTGGCGCATGATTTAAGGCTAGTTTTCGGGTGGCATGGATTCTGCTGAAACCCGTTTGAGAGCTTCCTCAGCGACGAGTGAAAAAATGGACTTCTATAACGAGATGATTGACGCCAACGGTGGCGTCCGACCGCATTACAAGGGATACGAGGACTGGCTCAAGGCGACACCGCCAGAGCGCATTGCCCGCAAGCGGGCCGAGGCCGATCTGGCCTTTCACCGGGTTGGCATCACCTTTGCCGTCTATGGCGAGGAGGCGGGCAAGGAGCGTCTGATTCCCTTCGACATCATCCCGCGCGTCATTCCAGCGCCGGAATGGAAATCCCTGCGTTCCGGGCTGCGCCAGCGCGTCAAGGCGCTCAACATGTTCCTGCATGACGTCTATCACGATCAGGAAATCCTCAAGGCGGGCAAGATTCCGGCCGAGCAGGTCCTGAAAAACGCCCAGTTCCGCCCCGAGATGATGGGCGTCGATCTGCCGGGCCAGGTCTATGCCCACATTGCCGGCGTCGATATCGTCCGCGCCGGTGCCGGTGAGTTCTACGTGCTCGAAGACAACCTGCGCGTGCCCTCTGGCGTCTCCTACATGCTGGAAGACCGCAAGATGATGATGCGCCTCTTTCCCGAATTGTTTGCCAAACACAAGGTGGCACCCGTCCAGCATTACCCGGACATGTTGCTTGAAAAGCTGCGTGCCGTGGCGCCCAAGGGTGTCTCAAATCCGACGGTCGTCGTGCTGACCCCCGGCGCCTACAACAGCGCCTATTTCGAACACACCTTCCTGGCCCAGCAGATGGGCGTCGAACTCGTTGAAGGCCGTGATCTCTTCGTCAAGGACGAAGTGGTCTACATGCAGACGACGCAGGGGCCGCAGCGCGTCGATGTCATCTACCGCCGTCTCGACGACGACTACATGGACCCGCTGGCTTTCCGCGCCGATTCGTCGCTGGGCGTGCCGGGCATTCTCAAGGCCTATCAGGCCGGCAATGTCACGCTGTCCAACGCCATCGGCACCGGTGTCGCCGACGACAAGTCGATCTACCCGTATGTGCCGGACATGATCCGCTTCTATCTGGGCGAAGAACCTATCCTCAACAATGTGCCGACCTACATGTGTCGCAAGCCGGATGAATTGAAGTACGTGCTCGACCACCTGGCTGAACTCGTCGTCAAGGAGGTGCACGGTGCAGGCGGCTACGGCATGCTGGTCGGCCCGGCCTCGACCAAGGAGCAGATTGAGCACTTCCGCCAGTTGCTGATCGCCAAGCCGGACGGCTACATCGCCCAGCCGACGCTGGCCCTGTCCAACTGCCCGACCTTCGTCGAAGAAGGCATTGCGCCGCGTCACCTCGACCTGCGCCCCTTCGTGCTGTCCTCGGGCAAGTGCGTGGACATGGTGCCGGGTGGCCTGACCCGCGTTGCCCTGACCAAGGGCTCGCTCGTCGTCAATTCGTCGCAGGGCGGCGGTACCAAAGACACCTGGGTTCTGGAGGATTAAGTCATGCTGAGTCGAACTGCCGATCACTTGTTCTGGATGTCGCGCTACATCGAGCGTGCCGAAAACCTTGCCCGCCTGCTCGATGTAACCTGGCAGATGTCGCTCGTGCCGCAACCGGTCGAGACCATCAACCAGAGCTGGAATGCCATCATTGCGCTGAACAGCCTGGAAGAAACCTATTCCGCCAAGTATTCCGAGGTCAATGGCGAAAATGTCCTGAAGTTCATGGTCAGCGACGCCGACAATTTTGCCTCCATCCATAGCTGCCTGCGCATGGCCCGCGAGAACGCCCATGCCGTGCGCGGTACGCTGACCACGGAAATGTGGGAGACGCTCAACTCGACCTGGCTGGAAGCGCGTGAAAAGACCTTCGACCAGCTCTTCAATGCCGGTATCGGCGACTATTTCGAGTGGGTCAAGATGCGCTCCTCGCTGTCACGCGGCACGACGCTGGGTACGCTGCTACAGGATGATGCCTACCACTTCATTCGCCTCGGCACCCTGCTCGAGCGGGCCGACAATACGGCGCGCATCCTCGACGTCAAATACCATGTGCTGCGCCCGACTGGTGACGAGGGGGCGACCGATTTCTACGAGTGGGGCGCATTGCTCCGTTCCGTATCCGCCTTCGAGGTCTATCGCAAGGTCTACCGCGATGTCATCACGCCGGAACGCGTCGCCGAATTGCTTATCTTCAATCAGGACATGCCGCGTTCACTGCAGTTCTGCCTGAACAGCGTGATCAAGATTCTCGAACTGATCGCCAACAGCAACTCCGGCGAAACCCAGCGCCAGGCCGGCATGCTCCATGCCCAGCTGCGCTACGGCCGAATCGAGGACATCCTCGACCACGGCCTGCACGAGTGGCTCAGCGATTTCATGGATCGCATCTATCTGCTCGGCAACGGCATCAGCAAGGACTTCCTCGTGCCGATGGAAGAAGCAGCTTAGTTGGCAGGGAGTCGTTAGCTAACGGCTAGCGACTAACTACCAGGCGCTGTCCTTCCTCGCCAGTCGGCCAATTCGCTGACGGCCTGTTCCAGCGTCGTGATCAACGCCGCATCGTCTGATTGGGCGATGCGGGCGACGCCCGCGCCACCCGCCCAAAGCGCTGCATTTTTCGGCAGGACCAGCCGCAATTGCTGGAGCAGCCCGGGAATCTGGCGTTGCGGAAAGGCAGCGGAAAAAGACAGGGCGACGATGTCGGCCTGATGGGCTTCGGCGGCACGGCCGATTTCGAGCAGCGGCATTTGCGTACCGAGCGGAATGCACTCGGCACCCTCCAGCGCGAACAGCGCCTCGACCATGAGCAGGCCGAGCACGTGCGTTTCCTCCGGGACGCTGGTGAGCAGCACACGTGGCCCGCGCGGACCGCCGGGCAGGGTGGCGATGGCCTGGCGCAGCAGGCGCTTGGTCAGCTCGGTAAACAGGTGTTCCTCAAATACCTCGAAGCTCCCGTCTTCCCATTTTTCACCGACCTGTTGCGTCAGTGGCGCCACGGTGTCCTGAACAAAACGCTGCAAGCCCTGGCGGGCAAGACGCTGCTGCATGGCCTGCTGATAGGCAGCGGCATCGTGTTGCTTGATCAGCGCCAGCAATTCTTCAAGCTCCCCCGTCTCGACAGGCATGGAAGACATAGCCGGCTTTGAACGGCGGGGCGTCAGCGCGGTCAGTTCATCGGGGGGCGTCGCAATCAGCTTTCCCGGCCGATGGCCCTGATCCATCAGGCGTTTGATCAGGCGCAGACGGTCGACCTGTTCGGCTGGATAGCAGCGTTCCCCATGGTTGTCACGGCTTGGCACGGGAAAGCCGTAGCGGCGTTCCCACATGCGCAGGACATCCTTGGAGAGCCCGGTGTCGCGTTCGACAGCGGCGATATTGAAACTGGGTGTATTCATATTTGTCCTGAACAAATGTTAGACAAACCGTTGACAAGTCGTTCTTTGCTCATTATCTTACGAACAAACGTCCTTGTTGTCTAGGACAAAACAAGAAGGAGTTGAATATGTTCTCAAATCTCAAGCGTTGGCTTGGTATCGCCGGGCTGGTTTCAGCCGGTGTGCTGCCCGCCACGGCTGCCGGAGAATGTCCGGCCCTGCTCAACCATACCTTCAGCAAACTGCAGGATGGCCAGCCCATGCCCCTTTGCCAGTACGCCGGCAAGGTGATTCTGGTCGTCAATACAGCAAGTTACTGTGGCTTCACGTCGCAATACGACGGGCTGGAAAAACTCTATGCGCGGCTCAAGGACAAGGGGCTGGTCGTTCTCGGATTTCCCTCCAACGATTTCGGCGAACAGGAACCGGGCAGCGAAAAGGAAATTGCCGATTTTTGCCGCCTGACTTACGGCGTTGAGTTTCCGATGGCCGGCAAGAGCGTGGTCAAGGGCAAGAACGCCAATCCCTTCTACCTGAAGCTGGCGGAGGTCACCGGCAGCCGGCCGAAGTGGAATTTTCACAAATACCTGATCAACCGCGATGCGACCAAGGTCATTGCCTACACGAGCTTTACCAAGCCGGAAGACAAGGACCTGGTGAACAAGATCGACGAATTCCTGGGCAAGTAAGGGGAGCAGCATGACTTCAAGAAAACGTATCGCCGTCGTTGGTGCCGGCATTTCCGGATTGGCCAGCGCCTGGCTCTTGAGCCGCGATCATGACGTGACGCTGTATGAGGCCGGCAGCTACCTCGGCGGCCACACCAATACCGTCGACGTGACGCTGGATGGCATGACGCATCCGGTCGATACGGGTTTTCTGGTCTTCAATGAAAAGACCTACCCGAATCTCATCGCGATGTTCGACTTGCTGGGTGTCGAGAGTGTCGAGACGGAAATGTCCTTCGCCGTCAGTCTGGAAAATCCCGATCTCGAATGGGCCGGCAGCAATCTGGCGACTGTTTTCGGGCAGAAGCGCAACCTGCTGCGCCGGCCATTCTGGGCCATGCTCTCCGACATTTTGCGCTTCAATCGCGAAAGCACGGCCTGGCTGGCTTCACACCCTGACAACCAGCGCAGCCTGTGTGATTTCCTGAGGCAGGGCCGTTACTCGGCTGCATTCTCGGACTGGTATCTGCTGCCGATGGCCGCTGCCATCTGGTCCTGCCCGACCGGCCAGATGCTCGACATGCCGCTCGCCACCTTCATCCGCTTCTGCCAGAACCACGGCCTGCTCCAGGTTTTCGACCGGCCCCTGTGGCGCACAGTCAAGGGCGGTGGCCGCGACTATGTGCGCAAAATCGCTGCCCGGCTAGTCGCCCAGGGCGGGGAAATCGGGCTGGCCTGCCCGGTCAGTGCCGTCTCCCGCGAAGGCGGCTGGCTGAAGGTGACGCATGCCGCCGGCAGTGAGCATTTCGATCAGGTCGTGATGGCCTGCCATAGCGATCAGGCGCAGGCCATTCTCGGCTTCACGGCGACCGACGCCCAGCGCGAAGTGCTGTCGGCCATCCGCTACCAGCCCAACCGGGCGGTGCTGCATACCGACCGCGCCTTGTTGCCGCGCGACGAAAAGCTGTGGTCGGCCTGGAACTATTTTGCTGGCAGCGGCGAGCCCGGCGAGCAGCCGGTCGGCGTTTCCTACCTCATCAACAAGCTGCAGCCGCTGCCCTTCAAGACGCCGGTCGTCGTCACCCTGAACCCGGCGCGCGAACCAGACCCCGCCACGGTGCTGGCCGAGTTCGATTACGCCCACCCGATTTTCGACGGTCCGGCCATCGCTGCCCAGCAGCGTCTGGCCGAGGTGCAGGGCGAAAACGGCATCTGGCTGGCCGGTGCCTGGGGCAGTTACGGCTTCCATGAGGATGGCCTCAAGTCGGCATTGCGCGTCGTCAATGGCCTGGGGGTCATGGCCCCCTGGCAAACGCAGCCGGTTGTCGCCCCTCGCGCGCTTGAGACGGCCTGAGCCAGCCATGAACCGCCCGCGCCTCTTTCTCGGCCATGTCATGCACCGGCGCCTGCGCCCGGCGGTCAATGCCTTCGTCTATCCGGTCTTCTACATTCAATTGCCAGTGCGCGATCTGCAGGTCGGGA
This sequence comes from uncultured beta proteobacterium, assembly GCA_903930395.1. Classification (GTDB taxonomy): domain Bacteria; phylum Pseudomonadota; class Gammaproteobacteria; order Burkholderiales; family Rhodocyclaceae; genus Azonexus. Next base: position 2,366 of record CAIYYE010000058.1, on the reverse strand, counting down.
ATTGCCCGATTTTCTCGGTTGACCGCAGCAACCTGCTGAGTTTTCGCCAAAAGGATCACGGCGCTCGCGATGGCAGTCCGCTGCTGCCGTGGATACAGGCACAACTGCGTCAGCGCAGCCTGCCGGATGACGGCGAAATCACGCTGCAATGTTTCCCGCGCGTCTTCGGCTTCGTTTTCAATCCGGTCAGTTTCTGGTTCTGTCGCAATGCCGAGGGCGCCTTGATCGCCGTGCTGGCCGAGGTGAACAACACCTTCGGCGGACACCACAGCTACCTCCTGCATAACGTCGATGGATCGCCCCTCGAGGACGGTCAGGAAATCAAGGCCGCGAAGGAATTCCACGTCTCGCCCTTCAATGAAATCGAGGGCGGCTACCGCTTCCGCTTTCATCTTGACCGGGCGGTTCCCCTGGCCCGCATCGACTATGACGACGCCGACGGCGAGTTGTTGCTGACCTCGATTTCCGGCAAGCCGCGGGCGTGGTCGATGGCCGCCTTGCTTGGCGCTTTCCTGAAAATGCCTTTTCTCACCGCCGGCGTGATGTTCCGCATCCACTGGCAAGCCTTGAAGCTCTGGCTGAAAGGGGTGCCCTTCCGTGGCGCCCACGTTCCTCAACCTCTCCGGGACTGAAAAATGAACAACACGATGATTTTGCGCGGCTGCGGAAGGGCAGCCCGCGAGACGAAACTGGTCTTCGATCTACTCGAAAAGCTACGCGGTGGCCTGCTCGAAATTCGTTTGCCCGACGGTTCCAGCGCGCTTTTTGGCGACGGTGAGCATGGCGTCACGATGCATGTCCATGACGAAGCCATGTTCGGCCATGTCCTGGCCAAAGGCGATATCGGCCTGGCTGAGGCCTACCTCGACGGCCAGTGGGATTCACCCGATCTGACCGGCCTGCTCAGGCTGCTGGCGAGCAATCGCGAGCAGTTGAAGAAAGCGGTCTATGGTTCATGGCGCGGCCTCCTTGCCGCCCGCGTCCGCCACTGGCTGAACGGCAACAGCCGCAGCGGCAGCAAGCGCAACATCATGGCCCACTACGACCTGGGCAATACCTTCTACCAGCGCTGGCTGGACCCGAGCATGAGTTATTCGTCCGCCATCTACCGTGATGTCGACGACGGATCGCTCGAATGCGCCCAGCACGCCAAGTACCGTCGCATCCTGAACTGTCTCAAGGCAGCGCCTGGCCAGCACGTACTGGAAATCGGCTGCGGCTGGGGCGGTTTTGCCGAAATGGCCGTACAGGATGGCTTGCAAACGACCGGACTGACCCTCTCGCCGGCCCAGCTTGTATGGGCGCAAATGCGCGTACCCGGCGCCGACTTGCGCTTGCAGGACTACCGCGACCTCGACGAACAGTTCGACCACGTCGTTTCCATCGAAATGTTCGAAGCCGTCGGCGAACGCTGGTGGCCGACCTACTTCAAGACCCTGGCCAAGGCCCTCAAGCCGGGGGGCAGGGCGGTCGTCCAGAGCATCACCATCCGCGACGACATCTTCCCGGAATACCGTCGCAGCACGGATTTCATCCAGCAATACATCTTCCCCGGCGGCATGCTGCCATCGCGCGCCGCCTTCCGCGCCGCTGCGGCCAAACAGGGCCTTGTCGTCCGCAATGAGTATGCCTTCGGTCATGACTACGCCAGGACGTTGGCCGAGTGGCGCCATGCCTTTGAGGCCAACTGGCCGGAAATCCAGAAACTCGGTTTCGACGAGCCCTTCCGCCGCCTCTGGCGCATGTACCTGTGTTATTGCGAGGCCGGCTTCCTGGCCGGGAATATCGATGTCGTCCAGTTTGAACTCGGCCACCGCTAAGCGTCGCCGCCTTGTGCTGGCGATGCTGGCAGCGCCATTGGCCGCGTTCGCCAGCACGGATCCCATGGCGGGCCTCAAACGTTGGGGCAATGGCGAGTTCCGCCGCTTCGGCTTCCTCGTGTACGAAGCGACGCTGTGGGCCGGCGACGATCCGCAACGACCACCGCTTGCCCTGCGTCTCGACTACAAGCGCAACATTGCCGGGGCAGCCATTGCCGAGGCCAGCGTCAAGGAAATGCGGGCGCTGGGCGTGGATGAGGTTGCCTTGAAGCGCTGGGGTCTGGACATGACCAGACTCTTTCCGGATGTGAAGCCGGGGGATTACATCGTTGGTCACTATGCGCCTGACGGGGCGCGGTTTTATTTCAATGAGCGACTGCTCGGGCATGTCGAAGATCCGGGCTTTGCGCGGGCGTTTTTTGGGATATGGCTTGATGAGCGAACGAGTGCGCCGGGGTTGAGGGCGGCGTTGTTGAGGCGGGTTTCGTGATGGGCTTTGTCGGTTTTTCGGCTAATTGGCTTGGCGTTCCGCCTTGCTGGCGGGCG
>CAIYYE010000057.1 GCA_903930395.1 uncultured beta proteobacterium | reverse complement strand
GTCGAGGTGGCCAAGCCGAAGGGCGAAAAACTCTCGTGGAAAGAACAGCGCGAGCTGGAGTCGCTGCCCGCCAAGATCGCCGGGCTGGAAGCCGAGCAGGCCGAGTTGAGCCAGCGTCTCGCCGATGCCTCGCTTTACCAGACAGATCCGGCTGCGGCGCAGAAGGCCTCCGACCGCCTCGCCGCCATTGATGATGAGTTGATGGCCATGCTCGAGCGTTGGGAGGGGCTGGAGGCCCGCGCCGGGAACCCGGCATAAGGCGGCGTGTTCCAAGAGGCTTATCGAGGATGCCCATGACCCCAACAAACACAAGCTGGCGTACGCCAACACTGATCCTGATCGCCGGCTGCATCATCCTGACGCTGTCGATGGGTGTCCGCCACACGGCGGGGCTCTTCCTGCAACCGATGTCGGCCGATCACGGCTGGACGCGGGAAACCTTCTCCTTTGCCTTCGCCCTGCAAAACCTGGTATGGGGCCTCGGGTCGCCCTTTGCCGGGGCCATTGCCGATCGTTACGGCGCCGGGCGTACGCTGCTCGTCGCGGCCTCGCTCTATGTCCTCGGCCTGGTCCTCATGTCGCTGGCGCCGACGCCATTGACCCTCGATCTTTCGGCCGGCCTGCTCATCGGCCTTGGCCTGTCGGGAACGACCTTCCCGGTGATCATGGGGGTCATCGGTCGCCACACGACGCCGGAAAAACGCAGCCTGGCCTTGGGCATCGCCAGTGCCGGCGGCTCCTTCGGGCAGTTTGCCGTACTGCCCATCGGCCAGATGATGATCGCGACCTACGGCTGGCAGAGTGCGCTCGTCCTGCTCGCCTGCGGCGTTGGCCTGATTGCGCCGCTGGCCTATGCCATGGCCGATGGTCACAAACCGTCGGCCGGCGCCGGGCAGTCGGTGCTCGAGGCCTTGCATGAAGCGAGTCGCGAGCGCAGCTTCCACTATCTGTTCTGGGGCTACTTCGTCTGTGGCTTCCAGACCGCCTTCATCATGTTGCACCTGCCGTCCTATCTGGTCGATGCCGGCATGTCGGCCAATATCGGGATGACCGCCGTGGCGCTGATCGGCCTGTTCAATATTTTCGGCTCGTTCTATTTTGGCTGGGCTGGCGGGCGGTCGAGCAAGAAAAACCTGCTGGTCTGGATCTATGGCCTGCGGGCCGTGGCCATCCTGGTTTTCATGCTCGTGCCGCTGTCGACTGCTGCCGCCTGGCTTTTTGCCGCGGTGATCGGCATCCTGTGGCTAGGCACGGTGCCGCTGACCAATGGCCTGATCGCCCAGATTTTCGGCTTGCGCTACATGTCGATGCTGACCGGCGTCGTCTTTCTCGGCCATCAGCTGGGCAGTTTCCTCGGGGCCTGGCTGGGCGGACGGATTTTCGACGAAACCGGCTCGTATGATCTGGCCTGGACCATCTCCATCGGCTTGTCGGTGCTCGCGGCCATCTGCTCGTGGCCGGTCAACGAGAAGCCGCTGGCGCGTCTGGCGGCGGCAACATGAAGCCCAACTGGCGCTGGTTCCTGACGGGGGTCGGCGTTGCCATGGCGGTCTTGTTGCTGGCCGTGATCTTCATGGCTTACCAGCGCCCCGAGCTGCTGCTCGACTGGGCCAATCTGCGTTATTGCGGCTAGCGGCTAACTCAGCGCCGCCTCGCCGTCTGCCTGGCGGGCCGGCATCGGCAACAGGCCGAGGCGCTGGCGAACGGCTTCCGGGGTGATGTTGAGCAGTTCGCCGATATCCTTGTAGTCG
>CAIYYE010000056.1 GCA_903930395.1 uncultured beta proteobacterium | reverse complement strand
GTCATCGGCCATTGCCTGGGCGGACAACTCATGAGCAAGGCTTTGGGCGGACAGGTCACACGCAATGCGGTCAAGGAAATCGGCTGGAGCCAGGCCGGTGGCGAAGACAGCGCCATTGCCAAAAACTGGCTGGGGCAGTTTGCCGGTCGGTCGGGCACAATTTTCCAGTGGCATGGCGAAACCTTCAGCCTGCCCACCGGCGCCACCCGCCTGCTGGCCAATGGCTACTGCGCCAACCAGATGTTCGCCCTCGGCCCGCATCTCGGCATGCAGTGCCACGTCGAGATGACGCCGGAAATGATTGCCACCTGGTGCGAGCAATGGGCCGACGAGGCGATTGCCGTGGCCGACCTGCCCAGCGCCCAGACGCCCGATGCCATGCTGGCCGAAATCGGCGAAAAGCTGCCGGTCATGCGTGAGCTTTCCAATCAGCTCTACTCGGGGTGGATCAAGGGGCTGGCGCGCTGATCAGGCGATAAAAAACCGGCCTGCTCGCACAGTCCGGTTTATTTGCCCCCTGGCTATCCGCTTAATCGCGGAAATTGCCGTACTTGATCGGAAAGTCGGTAATCGACTTGGTGATCAGCGCGATGCAGCCTTGCAGGTCGTCGCGCTTGGCGCCCGTCACGCGCACGGTTTCGCCCTGAATCGCGGCCTGCACCTTGAGTTTGCCGTCCTTGACGAGCTTGACGATCTTCTTGGCCAGCTCGCTGTCGATGCCGTCCTTGATCTTCATTTCCTGCTTCACCTTGTTGCCGGAAACACTGACAATTTTCTGGTGATCGAGGCGCTTGACGCTTTCCTTCTCCTTCTTTTCCATTGCCGGGAAAAGCAGGTCCTTGATCTGGTCAAGCTGGAAATCGGAATCGCCCCACAGAGTGATGACCTTGTCCTTCTCGTTGAGTTCGACCTTGGCGGTGGTGCCCTTGAAGTCGTAGCGATTGTCGATCTGGCGGGAGGTGACATCGATGGCGTTCTTCAACGCCACCATGTCCGCTTCGGAGGTGAAGTCAAAGCTCGGCATGGAATACTCCTAAAAAAGTCCGGCGCGCAGGCCGGGCAAGACGCTGGCGCGCAGACAGTACGAAAAAGTACGGCAAGCGCCAGCAACGCAGCCCGGACAAGCGCCGGGCTTTTTGCTCATTACCCAAAGTGACAGACGTAGTGATAGGCGTCACCGGCGGCGACTTCGATTTCGAAGCTCGAATTGCCCGGCACATTGAAGGACTGGCCTTCACCCCAGGTCGTCCAGGCGCTTTCGCCTTTCAGCTTGACGCGGCAGGAACCGCCGACGCCTTCCATGATTTCCGGCGCGCCGGTGTTGAAGGTCAGGGACGACGGCAGGATGACGCCGACCGTCTTCTTGGTGCCATCGGCCAGCACCACGGTGTGGCTGACGCACTTGCCATCGAAATAAACATTGGCCTTCTTGACCACGGAAACATTGTCGTATTGCGACATTTACATACCCCAGATTTTTTGAATGACACTCTTGGCAACAAAGCCAACCATGCCGAAAGCCAGCACGAAGAAGAGGATGAAAGTTCCCATCTTGCCCGCCTTCGACTTCCAGGCGATCTCGCCAATGATGAACAGCATGAAAATGATGAAGGCGCCAACGCCCCAGGTCGAGAAGAAATCCGCGATCTGTTCTTCGTTGAGGCCGAATACGGTGCCGCCTTCCATCATTTAGCCCTTTTTCTTGGCGACCGGCTTCTTGGCCACGGCCTTGGCCGGCTTGGCAGCAACCTTTGCAGCCACCGGCTTGCTCACTGCCTTGGCGACGGCCTTGGCAACACCCTTGGTAGCCGGCTTGCTAACCGCTTTCGCCACCACTTTGGCAACCGCCTTGGCGGCCGGTTTTGCTGCGGCCTTGGCGACCGGCTTGGCGGCAGCTTTCTTCGCTGCCGGCTTGCCCGCCTTCTTCGCAGCCAGGTTGGCGGCGATGCGCAGGCGCAGGGCGTTCAGCTTGATGAAGCCGCCGGCATCGCGCTGATCGTAGGCACCAGCGTCATCCTCGAAGGTCGCGATGGTCGAATCGAACAGCGAATCGGTCTTCGAATCGCGGCCGACGACGATGACGTTGCCCTTGTACAGTTTGAGGCGAACGACGCCATTGACGGTGCCTTGTGTATGGTCGATGAGCACCTGCAGCGCCTTGCGCTCCGGGCTCCACCAGTAGCCGTTGTAAACCAGGCTGGCGTAACGCGGCATGAGGTCGTCCTTGAGGTGGGCGACTTCACGGTCCAGCGTCACCGACTCGATGGCGCGGTGGGCGCGCAGCAGGATGGTGCCGCCCGGGGTTTCGTAACAGCCGCGCGACTTCATGCCGACGTAACGGTTTTCGACCAGGTCAAGACGGCCGATGCCGTGCTTGCCACCGATTTCATTCAGCGTGCCGAGCACTTCGTGCGCCTTCATCTTCTTGCCGTTGATGGCGACGACATCGCCCTGGGCGAATTCGAGATCGAGGTATTCAGCCTTGTTCGGCGCCTTTTCGGGCGACACGGTCCACCGCCACATCGACTCTTCAGCTTCAGCCGCCGGGTCTTCGAGGTGACGGCCTTCGTAGGAGATGTGCAGCAGGTTGGCGTCCATCGAATACGGGGAGCCACCCTTCTTGTGCTTCATGTCGATGTCGATGCCATGCTTCTCGGCATAGGCCATGAGCTTTTCGCGCGACATCAGGTCCCATTCGCGCCACGGGGCGATGACCTTGATGCCCGGCTTCAGCGCATAGGCGCCGAGTTCGAAACGGACCTGGTCATTGCCCTTGCCGGTCGCGCCGTGACAGATGGCATCGGCACCGGTTTCATTGACGATCTCGATCAGGCGCTTGGCAATGAGCGGACGGGCGATCGAGGTACCGAGCAGGTACTCGCCTTCGTAAACCGTGTTGGCGCGGAACATCGGGAAGACGAAATCACGCACGAACTCTTCGCGCACGTCGTCGATGTAGATGTTCTTCGGCTTGATGCCTGCCTTCAGCGCCTTGGCGCGGGCCGGTTCGAGTTCTTCACCCTGGCCGAGGTCGGCCGTGAAGGTGACGACTTCACATTTGTAGACATCCTGCAGCCACTTGAGGATGACCGAGGTATCCAGACCGCCGGAATAGGCCAGTACGACCTTCTTGATATCGCTCATTTGCGTTCCCTTGTTTCGATTAATTCAAACCACCCGCTCAGCCCTGAATGCGGCCAAGCAGCAAATATTCCATCAACGCCTTTTGCACGTGCAGGCGGTTTTCGGCTTCTTCCCAGACCACCGATTGCGGCCCGTCGATCACCTCGGCGGTCACTTCCTCACCGCGATGGGCCGGCAGGCAGTGCATGAACAGGGCGTCCTTGCCGGCGACGCGCATCATGTCGCCATCGACGCACCAGTCGGCAAAAGCCTTGATCCGCTCCTCGTTCTCGGCCTCGAAACCCATCGAGGTCCATACGTCGGTGGTGACCAGATCGGCACCCCGGCAGGCATCCATCGGATCGGCGAAGACCTTGAAGCGCGAGCTGTCGATCTTGCCGACCAGCTCGGCGTTGATCTCGTAACCCGGCGGCGTCGATACATGCACCTTGAAATCGAGGACTTCGGCGGCCTGCAGCCAGGTGTTGCACATATTGTTGGCGTCGCCCACCCAGGCCACGGTCTT
>CAIYYE010000055.1 GCA_903930395.1 uncultured beta proteobacterium | reverse complement strand
TGCCTTGCTGGCGAATTTTCCGTGGAAATTGCTGTAATGCCATTGTCGGCAAAAGCGCAGGTCATCGGTGGTTTCGACGTTGCAGGCGAAGAGCCTGACCGGACGTTCCGTGGCCGTGGCTCGCACGGCGGCTGAAAAATCTCGGGCGGTATCAGCCTCGTTGGCGCCGATATCGATGGCGGCATAGTCGACCAGTTGGATGGCGCGGGCAAAAGCCGGATTTTTGGGCTGGCGGAAAACGCCGGTCTGGATGCCACGCGCATGCAGCTGGTCGATCCGCTCGCAAACAATGTCGGCTTCGGCATCGGCAGCCAGCTGGATGAGAAGGACGATATTCGTGGGCTTCAAGCGGTCGATCGCCGGCAGTTCGAGGCTCTCGGAACTGAGCGGAATGAAGGCCAGACTGGTATTCCAGGCGTCCCGGCTGGTTGTCAGTGTTTCCAGCAGGGTTTGGTCGAGTTGGCGCTGCTGGGCAATCTCGGCATCGGCCAGCGTTGATGAATCCTGCAACGTGAAGAGATGGCCGGAGAGGCGGTTGTTGTGGTCGAAAACCGCATCGCGCCGGAGAAAGAGGTTGGTCGTGACGACCTCAGGTGTTGTCGATGTCGCCTGAACCGCATCAGGCGGCCCGGATTCGTTGCGGAACAGTTTTTTCAGGCCGTTGAACACGCTGCGCTCCCCATAAACAAAAATGCCCACCGCAGGGTGGGCATTCTCGCATGCTGGGCAGACCTTTAGTCGACCTTGGCCTTGCTGCGCAGATCCTTGACCAGGTTTTCAACCTGCTGCTGGCTGGCGCGCTGCTGCAGTTGCGGCTTGACCTGGTCGAACGGCGGCGGGGTCATCGGACGGGAGTCGTCAAGCTGGATGACGTGGTAGCCGAAATCGGTCTTCACCGGGGTCTTGGTGTGCTCGCCCTTCTTGAGCTTGCCCAGTGCTTCGCCGAACGGCTTGACGTAGGCGTTCGGGGAACTCCAGTCGAGTTCGCCGCCCTTGTCCTTGGAGCCGGGATCCTTCGAGACCTTGGCCAGTTCGGAGAACTTCTCGCCCTTTTCGAGCTTGGCGATGATGGCCTTGGCGTCGTCTTCCTTCTCGACCAGTACGTGGCGGGCCTTGTATTCGACAGAGCCGAGGTTGTTCTTGATCAGGTCGTACTCGGACTTGAGTTGGGCATCGCTGATCGGGTTTGCCTTGACGTGCTCGGACAGGTAGGCGCGAATCAGCACCGACTGCCTGGCCAGTTCGATCTGCCCCTGGATGTTGGCGTTCTTGTCGAGGCCCTTCTTCTTGGCTTCCTGGGCAAGAATTTCGCGGCGGACGAGTTCTTCCTTGACGGCGTTTTGCAGTTCCGGCGAATCCGGGGCGCCCTGCGCCTTCTGCTCGGCGATAAAAGCGTTATAGACGTTCTGCGAAATCGGCTGGCCGTTGACGGTGGCGAAAGCCTTGCCCTTTTCGGCTGCGAAGGCCGGGGCGGAAACGATGGCGCCGGCGATGAGCAGAGCGGCCAGGCGGGAGAGCTTGAGCATGTATCTATCCTTGGATGGAGGGAATCACGAAAAAATTATACTTCGCCGGGTACTTTGGCGCGAATGTTGAGCGCATGAATCCGGCCGCGCATCAGGTCACCCGCCGCATCATAAATCATGCGGTGACGGGCAATGGTACTTTTACCGGCAAATGCCTGTGCAACAATTTGTAACTGGTAGTGGCCGCCTTCGCGCGCGCCGGCATGGCCGGCGTGGCGGTGCGAGTCGTCGACGATGTTGAGCGAAACCGGTTCGAGCACGGCCAGTCGCTGGCGCAATACTTCCATGGTGTCGGCGCTCACGCCGGCAGGGCTTTCTTGAACGGCTTGATGACGACTTTTTCATAGACGCCGGCAGCGATGTAGGGATCGACATCGGCCCAGGCGCGGGCGGCTTCCAGCGAGGCGAATTCGGCAATGATGACGCTGCCCGAGAAACCGGCCGGGCCGGGGTCGGGCGAGTCGATGGCCGGGCAGGGGCCGGCCAGGATCAGGCGGCCTTCGGCCTGCAGGGCGAGCAGGCGCTCGACGTGGGCCGGCCGGGCGGCCAGGCGCTGCTCGAGCGTCCCGGCCTTGTCTTCAGCGATGATGACATAGAGCATTATTTGTCTTCCTCAACGTATTTTGAAAGCAGCATGCCCTGGCCGAGCACGAATACGAGCATCAGGCCCATGCCGCCAAACAGTTTGAAATTGACCCAGGTATCGGTCGAGAAATTGAAAGCGATGACCAGGTTGAGCACGCCCATGACCACGAAAAAGGCGATCCACGACAGATTGACCCTGGCCCAGACTGGTTCGGGTAGTGTCAGTTGCTCTCCGAGCATGGCCCTGATCGCATTTTTTTTGAGCACGACGGCGCTGAAGGCCATGCTGGCGGCGAACACCCAGTAGAGGATGGTCGGCTTCCACTTGATGAAGGCTTCGTTCTGGAAGGCCAGGGTCATGCCGCCGAAAACGACGACGAGGACGAGGCTGACCCAGAGCATCTTGTCGACCTTGCCATGGCGAACGCGGACCCAGATGATCTGGGCGATGGTCGCCAGGATGACGACGACGGTGGCGAGCAGGATGGGCGCCAGCTTGATGTCGTCGGGGACGAAGCCAAGCAGCGATGCCATCCAGTCGGCGGCGAGTTCGGGACTCTTTTCGGCGTATTTGAAGGTGACGAAGAAGAGAATGACGGGGAAGAGGTCGAAGAGCAGTTTCATGGCGGGGCATTATATACTCCCGGAAACAACTAACCGGCAAGCCGCAAAAATCATGCACAACGTCCTGATCATCGATGACATCGACATCAACCTGACGCTGATCAAGGCGCTGGTGCTCAAACTGGGCGAATGCAATCCGCTCCTCTTCGACAATCCGCTGGCGGCGCTCGAATGGTGCCGCAGCAATGTGCCCGATCTGGTCATCGTCGATTACATGATGCCGGAGATGGACGGCCTCAAGTTCATCGCTGCCTTTCGTGCCCTGCACGGGCGCAACGAGATTCCGGTCCTGATGATTACCGCCAACGACCAGAAGGACGTGCGCTACGAGGCCCTGCTCGGCGGCGCCAACGATTTTCTGACCAAGCCGATCGATCGTGTCGAGTTTTCGGCGCGGGCCCGCAACATGCTCTCTCTGCGTACCGGCCAGAAGTTTCTGGCTGACCGGGCCGAGCATCTGGCCTCCCTGGTTGAAGAACGCACGGCCGAAATCCGCGAGCGCGAGAAGGAGCTGATTTTCCGCATCTCGCGGGCGGCCGAATTCCGCGACCCGGAAACCGGGGCACACATCCAGCGCATGGCGCACTATTCCCAGATTATCGCGCTGGGCCTCGATCTCAGCCTCGAGCAGCAGCGCCTGATCCTCGAAGCGGCACCGATGCACGACGTGGGCAAGATCGGCATCCCCGACTACATCCTGCTCAAGCCGGGCAAGCTGACGGTCGAGGAATTCGAGGTCATGAAGGGCCATGCCCGGATTGGCTATGAAATGCTCAAGGACAGCCGTTCGGAAATCATGCAGGCCGGCGCTGAAGTGGCGATTTCGCATCACGAAAAATTTGACGGGACGGGCTATCCGAACGGCCTTAAAGGCCAGCAAATTCCCCTGTTTGGCCGGATTGTCGCGGTCGCCGATGTCTTCGATGCGCTGACTTCCGAGCGGCCCTACAAGCGTGCCTGGTCACTGGAAGACGCCTGCAAGTTTCTTGAAGACGGGCGCGGCAAGCATTTCGATCCGCTCTGTGTCGAGGCCTTCCTGGCAGGCTGGGAACATGTGCTCGAAATCCGCCAGCGCTTCCGTGACGAAGAAGCACCGCAGATCTGAGGAGATGAACATGACAGGAGCGTTCGTGCTCGACAAGACATCTATCCTCGACCGCCTGGGTGGCGACGAGGAAATTTTCACGATGATGGTCGACATGTATGTCGAGGATCTCGACAGCAACTGCGAGGCCCTGTCGGCCGCCCTGGTCTCAGGTGACGTCAGCGTTCTGCGGCGCGAGGCGCACACCGTCAAGGGCCTGCTCGCCACCTTCTCGGATGATGATGGCGCGGCCGAGGCGGCACTCGTCGAGCAAAACGCAAGTCAGGGAATTGTTGCCGACCAGGCGGCGGCCGTGGCCGGCCTGCTGGCGCGGATGCGGCAGGTGGCTGAGGTTTTACGCGCCGGGTAGTCGCAGGAATGACGCTGCGCCGCCAGGGCCACCTTCCGGCCCGTAGGGCACAACACCGAGCAGCGGCCCCGATAGCCGCGCCTCCAGCGTAGCCAGATTCTCTTCAAAGCGCGACATGTTCGGGTCGATTCGGTTGGCGACCCAGCCGGCCAGCCTGAGTCCGCGGGCGGCGATGGCCTCGGCCGTGAGCAGGGCATGATTGATGCAGCCCAGGCGCATGCCGACTACGAGAATGACCGGCAGGCCAAGTTCGACGGCCAGATCGGCCGTGCTCCGGTCGTCGCCGAGCGGCACGCAAAAGCCGCCGACACCTTCGACGATAACCAGATCGGCCAACTGCCGGGCCGCGTCACAACTTTTGCTGATCGCGCCGAATTCGATACGGATGCCGGCTTCCGCCGCAGCGATGTGCGGGGCGATGGCAGGCTTGAAGCAATAGGGATTGATGACTTCGCGCGGCAATTCGACATTGCTCGCGGCGCGAATGGCCTCGACATCGTCGTTGAGCCCGGCGCCATCGGTGCCGGCAGCGATGGGCTTGAGACCGCCTGCCTTGAGTCCGGCAAGGCGGGCGCGATGGAGCAGGGCGCAGGTGATGAAGGTCTTGCCGATTTCGGTATCGGTGCCCGTCAGGAAATAGGCAGGGCTCATGCGCAATAGCTCATTTTTGGGCGTAGAGATAAATCACGTCGTAGCTCAGCGGCAGGCCACCCGGGGTACGCAGTTGTTCGTAGGCGGCTTCGGCGCGCTGGAAGCTGGCGCGGCTCATGAGGCTGGTTCGCCGGCCGTCGCCGAGCTGGTTGGCGCCAATGGCCTTGACGGCGCGGAGCAGGGTCTTGAAGTCGGGGTAATGGGCGGTTTTCGTGCTTTTTATCGTGCTGGCCTTGGCGAAACCCAGCTGGACGGCGATTTTCCGGAGTTCGTCGGCGCTGTGAAAGCTCAGGGTGTGGCGGTAGTCGTCGACATCGGCAAACGCGTGGCGAAGTTCGTGGAAGGTGGCCGGGCCGAGGCTGGAGAGGGCGACGAGTCCGGCCGGGCGCAGCGTGCGCCGGGCTTCGCGCAGCGCGGTGGCAAGGTCGCACCACTGGACGGCGAGGCTGGACCAGTAGAGGTCCAGGCTGGCATCGGCCAGGGGCAGGTTTTCCAGATCGCCGGCGATGCGGCAGCATGGCGCAGCGACGCGGCTCAGCATGGCCGGCGAGAGATCGAGGGCGATGGCGTGGGCGTTCGGGAAGCGGGCCTGCAGATCGGCCTGGGCATGGCCGGTGCCGCAGCCGGCATCGAGCAGGCGGGTCGGGGCAATGTCCGGCAAGCCAGCGGCGAGTTGTGTGCAGATGCGACGCTGGATGTCGGCGGCGCTGTCGTAGGTCGGAGCGGCGCGCTCGAACGACTGCCGGATGCGCGCCTTGGAAGGTTTATTCATTCAGGAAGCGTTGTGCCGTAGCCAGAAAATCGTCCGGGCGGGACATGAAGGGGGCGTGCGCGCAATCGTCGAAAACGGCCAGTCGGGCGCCGGGAATCAGTGCCGCGAGGGCTTCTGCCGCGCCGAGCGGCATGAGCGGATCGGCCGCACCGTGGATGAGCAGGGTTGGCGCCTTGACCAGTGGTGCGAGCTCGCGCAGGTCGATGTCGCGCAGCCAGTCGAGGCCGGTTGCCAGTACTTCGCCGGACGGACGCGGATCGGCCAGCTTGAGCAGTTCAAGCGTCACGACCTTGGCCCGGGCATCGCCGCGATTGAAACCGCCGACGAAGCGCGGCAGCATGGCCTCGACATCGGCCGCAATGCCGGCGGCGAATTCGGCCAGCATGGCCGGTGCCATGGCGTGCGGCCAGCCGTCGCGCTGGACGAAGGAGGTGGTGCCGGCCACGAGCAGCAATTTGCCGACCTTGGCGGGATGACGGGCGGCAACAGCAAGCGCCAGTTGCGCGCCGAGCGACCAGCCGGCCAAGGTCGTGCCCGGTTGCAGGCGGGCGGCGATGTCATCGGCCGCGGCGTAAAAATCGCTGATCAGCGGTGCGCTGCCATAGCCGGGCAGGTCGAAAAACTCGCCAGCCAAGGCCTTGACCACGGCATTCAGCGGGCCGCGGCCAACGCACCAGCCGGGCAGGAAAACGAGAGGGGCGCTCATGACAATTCTTTCAGGGCGGCAATGAGTCGGGTGACGTCGGCTTCGGTATGGGCGGCCGACACCGAAATGCGCAGCCGCGCCGTGCCTGGCGGTACCGTTGGCGGACGAATCGCCGGTACCCACAGGCCGCGTTCCCACAGGGCTTTGGCGAGGGCGACAGTAGCTTCGTTGTCGCCGACGATGAGCGGCTGGATGGCGGTCGCCGAGGCGAGCAGTTTGAGCGGCAGGTCGGCCAGCCCGTCGCGCAGCTGGCCGATACGGGCCATGAGATTGGCGCGCAGGGCATCGCCGTCTTTGATCAGTTGCAGGCTTTTCGAGAGCGCGCAGGCGATGGCCGGCGGCTGGGCTGTCGTGAAAATGTAGCTGCGGCCTTTTTGCAGCAGGTATTCGATGGCCGTTTCCGAGCCAGCCACAAAGGCGCCGCCAACGCCCGCTGCCTTGCCCAGCGTGCCCATGAGCAGAATGCGCGGGGAGGCCGGCAGGTTGAAGTGGCCGAGGCTGCCCTTGCCTTGCCGGCCGAGGACGCCGAAGCCGTGCGCGTCGTCGATCACCAGCCAGGCGTCGTAACGCTCGGCCAGTGTGAAGAGGAGCGGCAAGGGCGCAAGGTCGCCATCCATGCTGAAGACAGCATCGGTGACGATGACCTTGTGCGCTGCCGGGCTGGCGGCCAGCATTTTTTCCAGCGCCGCCATGTCGTTGTGCGGGTAACGCTGGACGTCGGCGCCATTGGCCTTGGCCTGCTGCATGGCGTCGATCAGCGAGGCGTGGTTGAGCTTGTCGGCAAACACCGCATCGCCGCGTCCGGCCAGGGTGGGCGTGACGGCAAGATTGGCGAGGTAGCCCGTGGAAAAGGTGAGCGCCCGCGGGAAACCGGTGAAGGCCGCGATTTCCTTTTCCAGCGCTTCGTGCGGTGCGAGGTGGCCGCTGACCAGGTGCGATGCCCCGCTGCCGGCCCCCCATCGCATCGCGCCGTCGGCCAGTGCCTGGGCGATGTCCGCATTGCCGGCGAGGCCGAGGTAATCGTTGCTGGCGAAATTGAGGACTTCCTTGCCGTCGACATTCGCCAGCCTGCCGCAGGGGCTGTCCAGCACACGGCGGCGGCGGGTCAGGCCGGCAGTTTCAAGTTCCTGCAATTGGGCGGCGAGTTTGGCGCTCAGGCGGTCTTCAAGCGGGGAGGTCGTCATGGGGTTGTATTTTCCTGCAGCCAGGCCGGAATGTCGCGTTTTGCATCGCGTTCGCGTCCGACATCTATGAAGGTGTCGCAGTCTACATGCAAAACCTGTCAAACCCTTTATCCGGCTGTGCCACGCGTACCATCAGAACCCCCACGTACAGGAATTAGGATAGCGATGGATGTATCAGAAGGGCAGGAAGGAAGTCATGCGCAGGCCGATGATCTGGTTGTGCCTTGCGCCGTTCCAGCCGCCATCCTTGGCAAGAAGAGATGCGCCGCTGCTGCGGTAGTGGTCGTAGGTGAGGCCGACGGTGAGCATGGGGAGCAGTTTGTAGTTGAGCGTGAGTTCGCTGACGAAGGTGTAGTCGCCCTTGGCCCCGCGCTGGTAAGGCGTGTGGTCGGTGGCGATACGCGTCGCCGATTGAGAGGCCAGCGCGTAGAAGCTGCCGAGGTCGTAGCGCAGCCCGGCGAGAAAATTGAGGTCTTCGAGCTGTGCGTCACCGCTGGCGTAGCTGATCCGGCCAAAACCTGCCCAATGGCTGTCGAAGCGATAGCTCGCCGAGCTCATGATGGCGTCGACCGGCGGCGCCTTCTCACCCGGAACGGGCCAGACGGCATCCTTGTCGAAGTGGCGGAAGGCGTCGATGTGATTGAGGGTCAGTTGGTAGTGCTGCTTCTGGTCCTGATAATTCAGTTCAAGGACATAAGCGAGGTCGCCCCTGGCCAGGTTGCGTCCGGCATTGATGGTCTCGCGGTCGCCGAAGGCGTCGCCGACGATGCCGGTGATGGACAAACCCTTGCCGACATTGTGTTTGACGACCACGGCGGCAGAAGGGAAGGGCGGTGCCACGACACGGGTGGCGGCGTTGCCGAAGTCGTTGCCATTGCCCAGATCGCCGCCAAAGATCGGGTCGGCGAGATACCAGTTGGCGGTGTCGATCTTGCCGATGATCATCATCGTGCCGTTTTTCCGGTAGGTCGCGGCCAGTTCCTGCAGGCCTGATTTGATATCTACGGCCTTGCGCTGTGCGCCCGTGGTCTCGACCGTGTTGACGCCGAAGCTTATCGGATTGGTCAGCGAATAGGCACCGCCGCCTAGCGTGCGGCTATCGCTGTAGGTGCCCATGAAGGTCCAGTCACCTTGCTTGAACTGCAGCGCGAAAACGTCGAGCAGGCGGCCGCCGGTGTCGGTCACGAGATCTGCGCGATAAGGGCTGGGGCGGCTGCGCAGTGCCTCCTCGGTACTCTTCTGGAAGGTGATGTTGTTGAGGAAAAAGCCGCTCCAGCCTTCGGGCAGCTGCTTCGGGCCACTCTCGGCATGGGCGGCGCAGGACAGCAGGCCGGCGAAGATGCCGGTCAATAAAAATAGTTTCAGTAAAGCGTGAAAAATTACCACTTTGTGGCCTTGTTCGTTTCGTAATATCGGCACCATACCAATTCTCCCTCTGGAGTCGATAATGAAATTTTCCCCTGCACTCAAAGCACTTGTCGTTGGCGTTGCCCTGGCGACGTCTTCTGCGGCCATGGCCATTACCAGCAGTTTCGTGGTGGATGCCAAAGCAAACAGCACTTCGGGCGGCGGGACTGGAGTGAACACCTTCAGTCTGGTTGCCGGTCAGCAATTCTCGGTTACGGTTGATGAGAATGACCTGTGGAATGCCGGTGCCTTGCCGCGCTGGTCGAACGCCAATGGTTTGAATACCAATCTCTATTACGCAAATGGTATGGATCCGGAAGTGTCTGTTTCAAGTGGCACACAGATTGGCTCTGTTTTCGGGAATTGGACGCAGGGTGGACTGACCGATGCTTACGGTTCCCTGGTTGGCCAGATCGGTGGCGGCAGTTTCTTCAAGATTGGCACCAGCTTCACTGGTACGGCTAGTGCAAGCGGATTCCTGAAACTCTTTTACTTTGATTCGAATGCAGTTGACAACTCAGGCAGCATTACGGCGCAAGTGACTGCCGTTCCCGAACCTGAAACCTATGCCATGCTGCTCGCCGGTCTGGGGCTGATGGCCGGCATTGCCCGTAGCCGCAAGAACAAGTAATCGACGGCTTTGACCCAGTGAAAACGGGAGCTTCGGCTCCCGTTTTGCTTGGCTCGATCGATTAGCTCTCCACCTGTCGCCTGTTTAGCGATTCCCGGGCCGATGCCAGCGTTGGGAAGGCCTCAAGGGTATAGATGGATAGCCCCTTTGATTCGCGGATAAGGCTGACGATGCTTGGATCGGTAGTTACATAGCAGACGCGCAGATCCGGATTGGCTAAATGCGGCCCTATGCTATAGGCGGCCATATATTCGGCCTCTTCAGGGGTGATGACGAATCGTTCAATGTCCGAAAAGTCATTGATGACGTAGTGCGCCCCATCGAATTTTTCGTGGCCGGTGAATTCAATCTGACTGCGATGGTATTCAGCCGCCGTCACGACGCCAGAAAAGCGCTTGTAAACCCCCTGTGCTTCCCAGGAAAACGTATAAGCCATGATTGGTTCTGAATTTCGGCAATTCACCCCGCGCCTGTAGATTGCTCGCTTTTCCAAAGCGACGCAAGCAACTGGTGGTCGAGGCTCATTTGGCGGAATGGTGCGAGCGGCTAGCGGTGTAGCGCGTCGCTCAAAGCACCCATGATCGCCGTGCCCAGTAGCCCGATTTCTTCGTCGCTGACGATGTATGGCGGCATCAGGTACACGGTGTTGCCGATTGGCCGGATCAGCGCTTCGCGGCTCAGCGCGGCGCGGTAGAACTTGCGCGAGAAGTGGGGGTCGTCGGTGTTGACGTCTAAGGCGGCGATCATGCCGCGCTGGCGCAGGTGGCTGACTTGCGGATGCTCGGCCAGGGGGGCGAGGGCGGCGGCGATTTTTCGGGATTTTTCCTGGTTGGCCACCAGCACGTCATCGCTCTGGAAAATGTCGAGTGTCGCCAGTGCTGCCCGGCAAGCCAGGGCATTGCCCGTGTAGCTGTGCGAGTGGAGGAAGGCGCGGGCCACTGAATCGTCGAGGAAGGCGTTATAGATCGTGTCGCTGCTGAGCACGATGGAGAGCGGCAGGTAGCCGCCGGAGATGCCTTTTGAGAGGCACATGAGGTCGGGGCGGATGGGGTGGCCATCATTCACGGCTTGTTCATGGGCGAAGAAAGTGCCGGTGCGACCGCAACCAACGGCGATTTCATCGCAGATCAGGTGAACGCCGTACCGGTCGCAGAGCTGGCGGGCGAGGCGCAGGTATTCCGGGTCGTACATGGCCATGCCGGCGGCACCCTGGACGAGCGGTTCGACGATCAGGGCTGCGATCCGGTCGCCATGTTTTTCGAGATGGTCGGCCAGGGCGGCAGAGGCGCGGCGAGCCACATCAGCCGGCGTTTCGCCGTCGATGGCGAGGCGGAAGTCGGGTGAGGGCAGCACAGTTGCAGCACGGACCAGCGGTGCGTAGGCGTCCTTGAAGATGGCGACATCGGTGACGGCCAGGGCGCCGACGGTTTCGCCGTGATAGCTGCCGGCCAGGCAGAGAAACTCAGCCTTCTCGGGGCGGCCGACGTTGCGCCAGTAGTGAAAGCTCATCTTCAGCGCAATTTCGGTGGCCGAGGCGCCATCCGATGCATAGAAAGCATGGCCGAGGGCGCCGCCGGTCAATGCCGACAAGCGTTCGGACAATTCGATCACCGGCTGATGCGTGAAGCCAGCCAGCATGACGTGTTCCAGCGTGTCGAGCTGAGCCTTGAGCGCTGCGTTGATGCGAGGGTTGGCGTGACCGAAGAGATTGGTCCACCACGAACTGATGCCGTCGAGGTAACGCCGGCCGTCGAAGTCGTAGAGCCAGGCGCCTTCGCCACGCGCAATGGGGACAAGCGGCAGGTGGCCGGGCGACCCCGTCTGCGCATGGTGCTGCATCTGCGTGCACGGGTGCCAGACGGCAGCCTGGCTACGCGCCAGCCAGTCGGCGTTCGACGGCAGGCTCATCAATGCAGGACTTGTGAGGTCGCCGCAGGCTGTTCCGGCATTTCGGCATGCACCAGTTCGGCTTCGCGATTCGGGAAGAGCGGGGCGCCGCAGTCGTCGCAGAATTCCATGGGGAAGTGGTGGTCGAGGAAAAGCACATCCTTGACGCCGGCTTCGCGCAGCACTGCTTCGATTTCTCCGGCGGCATCGGTCGCTTCGTCTTCCGCGCCGAGCAGCGGCCAGACAATGCCGTGATAAATCTCGTCGCCCGTGGTCGGGCCGAGGCCGACGCGATATTCCTCCATGCGGCGGTCGTAGCAGGGACCGACAACGGCGCGGATGTCGGCCGGCATGAGGCCGAGCATGCTTTGCAGGAAGGCGACCGAAGCCTTG
>CAIYYE010000054.1 GCA_903930395.1 uncultured beta proteobacterium | reverse complement strand
CCGATGCCGCCCTGGAAAGCATTTCTGTCCGAGGCCGAAGCGGCCTGGATAGTCGATAAACTGATGACCGAATTCCCCCAGTGAGAACGCCATGCGCCTGCTGCTGATTGCCTTGTCCGCCCTGCTGCTCAATGCCTGTGCCGGCCCGCAATTGCGCGGCACGGGCGATCTCGGCCTGATCATCGAACGGGCCAGCGGCCATGTCACGCTGGTCAATACCACCGCGCGCCAGCCCTATGCGCGCATCGGCGGCCTCGGCGATCTCTCGCATGCCTCCGCCGTCTATTCGCGCGACGGCCGCTACGCCTTCATCTTCGGGCGCGACGGTGGCCTGACCAAAATCGATCTGCTCGAAGCCAAAATCGTCAAACGCATCATGCAGTCCGGCAATGCCATCGGCGGCTCGATTTCCCAGGACGGCCGCATCGTCGTCGCCCAGAACTACACGCCGGGCGGCATCAAGGCCTTCGATGCCGAAACGCTGGAACTGCTCTCTGAAGTGCCGGCCGAATTCGCGCCCGGTCAGTTCTCCAAGGTCGTCGGCCTGGCTGACACGGGCGGCAACCGCTTCGCCTACGCCCTGTTCGAAGGCGGTGAAATCCGCGTCACCGATTTCAGCAATCCCAGGCAGCCAACGACGCAGCGCTTCCCGGCCGGCAGCCAACCCTACGACGGCCTCGTGACGCCGGATGGCCGCTATTTCCTGGCCGGCCTGTTCGGTGAGGATGGCGTCGCCCTGCTCGATCTCTGGCAACCGGAAAAAGGCGCCCGCAAGATTCTTGAAAACTATGGTCGTGGTCAGGAGAAACTCCCGGTCTTCAAGATGCCGCATCTGCGCGGCTGGTCGGTAGCGCAGGGTAAGGCCTATCTGCCGGCGATTGGTCGCCATGAGGTGTTGGTCGTCGATGTCGCCACCTGGAAAGAGGTTGGCCGCATCCCGGTGCGTGGCCAGCCGGTCTTTGTCATGGCTCGCCCGGATGGTCGCCAGATCTGGGTGAACTTTGCCTTCCCGGATAACGCCAAGGTCGATGTCATCGACACCCTGGCCGGCAAGGTGGTGCATGCCTTCGAGCCGGGCAAGGGCATCCTGCACATGGAATTTGCGCCACGTGGCGAGCATGTCTGGCTCTCAGCCCGCGATGACAATAAAGTTTTGATTTACAACACCGAAAATTTCGCCAAACTGGGAGAAATCCCGGCCGAAAGCCCGTCCGGCATTTTCTTTACCTCGCGCGCCGTGCGCATAGGTTTCTGATGGACGCCATGGTCATGAACAGCAGCCTCGACTTCCAGTTGCTCAACGACTACCAGCGCGATTTTCCGCTGGTGTCGGCGCCTTTTGCCGAACTGGCGGCGCGGCTTGGCGTGGCTGAAAAAGTCGTTCTTGGTCGCCTCGAGAACCTGCGCCGCGAAGGCAAGATTTCGCGCGTCGGCGCCGTCTTCGCGCCCAAGCGCATCGGTGCCTCGACGCTGGCCGCAATGGCCGTGCCGCCGGAAAAGCTCGAAGCCGTGGCGGCAGCGGTCAACCGCTTTCCCGAGGTCAATCATAACTACGAGCGCGAGCATCGCTACAACCTGTGGTTCGTCGTCACAGCGGCCACCGAGGGACGCTTGCAGGCCAGTCTCGGCGCCATCGAGTTGGCCGCCGGTTACCCACTGATGGCGCTGCCGCTCGAGGAAGAGTTTCACATTGACCTTGGCTTCTGTCTGCGCGGAGAAAAGCAGAAAAGCGTGGCCACGGCCCAGATGGTAAAGCCCACCGCCCTCATCGACGAAGCCGAGCGCCGTCTGGTTTCGGTCTTGCAGGAAGGCCTGCCGCTGTTCATTCGCCCCTTTGCGCTGATTGCCGAGCGCATCGGCGTGTCGGAGCCGGAAGTCCTTGGCCGCATCCGGCGCTGGCTGGAAGAGGGTGCCATCAAGCGTTTCGGCGTCGTCGTCCGGCACCACGAACTCGGCTACCGGGCCAATGCCATGCTGGTTCACAACATTCCCGACGAGCAGGTCAGCGAGATCGGTCGCGCCCTCGCCGAGGAGCCGGCTGTCACGCTGTGCTACCGCCGGCCGCGCCGCCTGCCTGACTGGCCGTACAACCTGTTCTGCATGATCCACGGCCGCGAGCGCGGCGAAGTCGAGACCATCATCGCCGACTTGCGCCAACGCCACGGGCTGGAAGCCGCCGCCCACGAGGTCCTGTTTTCGCTGACCCGCTTCAAGCAGAACGGCGCACGCTATGCGTGAGCTGGATGCGGTCGACCGGAAAATCCTGTCCAGACTGCAAGGTGAATTCCCGATCAGCGAACGCCCCTACGCTGAGGCTGCGGAACAACTCGGCATCAGCGAAAAAGCCTTGCTGCAAAGAATAGAAGCCCTGCTCGCCGACAAGGTCCTGACCCGTTTCGGACCGATGTTCCAGGTCGAGCGGATGGGTGGCGCCTTCGTGCTGGCCGCGCTGGCCGCGCCCGAAGCACGTTACGAAGAAGTCACTGCCCTGGTCAATGCCTTGCCGCAGGTCGCCCACAACTACCGCCGCGAACACGCGCTCAACATGTGGTTCGTGATCGCCACCGAAACGCAGGCCGGCATCGCCGAGGCCATTGCGCGCCTTGAAGCTGACACCGGCCTGCCGGTCTACGCCTTCCCCAAGGAACGCGAATATTTTGTCGAAATGAAGCTGGAGGCGCGGCGGTGATCGACGACCTTGATCGTGCCCTGATCGTCGCCACCCAAGGCGGCCTGCCGCTCGTGCCGCGGCCCTATCAACTCATCGCCGAGCAGCTCGGGCTATCGGCTGACGAGGTCATGCGTCGCTTCAAGGCCTTGCTGGAAACAGGCATCATCCGCCGCATCGGCGTTGTGCCCAATCACTACGCCATCGGCTGGACGGCCAACGGCATGACCGTCTGGGATGTCGCCGACGACAAGGTCGACGCCCTCGGCGAACGAATAGGCCAACTTGATTTCGTCACCCACTGCTACCGCCGCCCGCGCGCCCTGCCGGCCTGGCCCTACAACCTGTTCGCCATGGTCCATGGCGCCTCACGCGAGGAATGCACGGCCAAGGCCGATGAAATTCGCGCCCTGCTCGGTGCCGATTGCCGGGCCAGTGACATTATCTACTCGACGAAAATTCTGAAGAAGACCGGGCTGCGCCTCGGCAGTTGATTGATCACGGCCAACCGGAAAAAATCGGTACAACTGAAATTTGGTTATTAGTCGCTTAAGTGCCCATTTCGGACGCTCGGCGATTTCCCATGATCGGCAGCAATAGACTGATCGTTAAGAGTGTCTCAACTTTCAATCCACTTTCTTGCGCTCTCGATATTGTCAAAGAGACGGGTATCCCAGCCATTGTCCAATTCATTCGAAATTGACAAGTAGGTTTCGACAAGTTGTCGAACATGGCTGTCAGGAACAACGATGGCCCCCTTCAATGATGCCTTGCTTGTCGAAGCACCTTTATCGAAAGCAGCGGCATATTCAATTTCGCCAAATTCGATTGTTAACTGAGTGATTCGCGACATATCCCATATAGAGGTTCTCACCATATCGAACCTCTCGTCCCCACAAAAAATCATATTAACTTCGTCGATCTCTGCTGCCGATACTTCGCCGAAGAATTCAGCTTCGAAGTTAAAATTTTTCCAATTTATGCGATGTGGCATGGGGTTTTTGACGTGGTAATTGCCCGAAAATCATAGCATGGACCCCGTGTCAATGCAGATTCTAATATGGGATTGCATGCCCAGAAGTCGAAAATCCTTTGACCGCTCCCGCACTGCATTCCGGTCGTACGATATGAGTCGATGAACGGCGGATCATGGCCGAATTGAGTCACCCGTATGTATCGCCAAATTATTGCCTGAGCCTCTCGAATCCCAAAAAAAAGGCCCGGACGATGCCGGGCCTTGTCTGAGGTGATGTGCGTCAGCCCGCTTCGGCAATCCGCTGGGCAATATGCGCCAGTGCCTCTTCGACCTGGTCGATCAGGATCAGGCAGAGGTCGCCCGGTTGCAGGCGGGCAAGGGCGGCGTCGATGGCGATGAATTCGCCGGTGATGGCATCGATCTGCTTGGTGCGCCGGGCGTTGGCCAGGCCGTCGCGCAAGAGGCCGATGACTTCACCGTCCTCGCGGCCGCGCTGGCAGGCGTCCTGGTAGAGAATCACGTCGTCGAAGGCGTCGCCGAGGATTTCGGTCTGCTGGCGGATGTCGTCGTCGCGCCGGTCGCCGGCGCCGCTGATGACGACTGAGCGGCGGACTGCCGGCATGTTGTCGATGGCGCCGACCAGCGCCTGGATGGCGTCCGGGTTGTGGCCGTAGTCGGCGATCAGCGTGGCGCCCTTGTAGTCGAAGACGTTGAAGCGGCCGGGGGCGGTGGCGGCATCGCTGACGAAGTTGGCAAGGGCGCCTTCGACGACTTCCCAGTCATAGCCCAGCGCCCAGCCGGTGCCGATGGCGGCCATGGCATTCTCGACCTGGAAGCCGATGGTGCCGTTGCGGGTGAGCGGGATGTTGGCGAGCTGGATGCGATGCTTCTTGCGGCCTTCACTGCAGATGACGGCGTCGCGTTCGACATAGACGACGCGCTTGCCCTGGGCGCGGTGCGTGGCGAGGACCGGGTTCATGCGGTCGCGGGCGAAGAAGATGACTTCGCCGTGGCAGTGATGGGCCATTGCAGCCACCACCGGGTCGGCCGCGTTGAGCACGGCGGTGCCGGTCGTCGCGACGTTTTCGACGATGACGCGCTTGACGACGGCGAGTTCATCGACGGTCGTGATGTAGTTGAGGCCGAGGTGGTCGCCGAGGCCGATATTGGTGATCACGGCGACGTCGCACATGTCGAAGCCGAGGCCTTCGCGCAGCACGCCGCCTCGCGCGGTTTCAAAGACGGCCGCGTCGACGTCCGGGTGCATCAGCACATTGCGTGCGCTGCGCGGGCCGGAGCAGTCGCCGGAATCGATGCGGCGGCCTTCGACGTAGATGCCGTCGGTGCTGGTCATGCCGACGCGCAGGCCGTTTGCCTCAAAAATCCGGCCGATCAGGCGGCTGGTCGTCGTCTTGCCGTTGGTGCCGGCGATGGCAACGACCGGGATGCGGGCATTGTCGCCGTCCGGGAACATCATGCCGACAATCGCTTCGCCGACGGCGCGGCCCTTGCCGAAGGAGGGATCGAGGTGCATGCGCAGGCCGGGTGCGGCATTGCATTCGACGATGCCGCCGCCCTGTTCTTCGAGCGGCTTGTGCATGGTGTCGCAGACGACGTCGATGCCGCAGATGTCGAGGCCGACGGTTTGCGCGGCAGCGACGGCGGCAGCCGCTAGTTCGGGGTGCACGTCGTCGGTGACATCGGTGGCGGTGCCGCCGGTGGACAGGTTGGCGTTGTTGCGGAGGACGACGCGAACGCCCCGGCCGGGCACCGAGTCGGCGCTGTAGCCTTGTTCTTCAAGGCGGGCGAGGGCGATTTCGTCGAAGCGGATCTTGGTCAGCGAGGTGGCGTGGCCGTCCGAGCGGCGGGGGTCGGAATTGACGATATTGACCAGCTCGCGCACGGTGTGCGTGCCGTCGCCGATGACCAGCGGCGGGTCGCGCCGAGCGGCGGCGATCAGCTTGTCACCAATGACGAGCAGACGCCAGTCGTGGCCGGAGAGGAATTTCTCGACCATGATGTCGTCGCGGAATTCGATGGCGACGCGGTAGGCGCGGCGCACCTGTTCCTCGGTGGTCAGATTGACCGAAATACCCTTGCCCTGATTGCCATCCTGCGGCTTGACGACGACCGGCAGGCCGACTTCGAGGGCGGCAACCCAGGCATCGTCTTCATCGTCGACCGGGCGGCCATAAGGCACGGCGACGCCGGAGGCGTGCAGCAGCTTCTTGGTCAGTTCCTTGTCCTGCGCAATCGATTCGCCGATGGCGCTGGTCAGGCTGGTTTCGGCTGCCTGGATGCGCTTCTGCTTGCTGCCCCAGCCAAATTGCACGAGGCTGCCCTGGGTCAGGCGGCGGTAGGGAATGCCGCGGGCCATGGCGGCCGAGACGATGGCGCCGGTTGAGGGGCCAAGGCGGATGTCTTCGTCGAGGTCGCGCAACTCCTTGAGCGTGCCGTCGAGGTCGAAAGGCGTGTCGTTGAGGGCGGCGTTGCAAAGCTGCTCGGCGCGCTCGAAGGCGAGGCGACCGACATCTTCTTCGGTGTATTCGACGACGACCTGGTAAATCCCCTGATCGACCGTCTGCGCCGTGCGGCTGAAGGTCACCGGGCAACCGGCCTGGGCTTGCAGGCCGAGGGCGGCGAATTCAAGGGCGTGGGCCATCGACACGGTGTCGAGGTGGTCGGAGGGAATCAGGTCGCCGAGTTCCGGGAAGCGTTCGCGCAGGCGAGCTTCGAAATTGGGCAGGTCGGAAATGGCGACTTCGGCCCCTTCGCAGGAGACGATGGCCTGAATGGCGGTATGCCGGCTCCACAGGTTGGGGCCGCGCAGGGCGCGAATGCGGGAAACGTCCATGACGCTTGATCCTTGTTATTTGCGGGCGGAAGCCGGCTTCTTGGCGGGTTGCGACTTTTTGGCGAGCTGCGGTATCAGGGCGGCGTGATCGACCAGATCGAGACCGAAGGTCTTGATCCCGGTGGTCATGACTTCCTTGCTCAGGCCCAGAGCCCAGCCGGCGGCGATGCTGGCCAGCACGTTGGCGATGTTCTTGGGCAGCTTGGCCTTGCCGATGTAGGGTGCGTCGACGAGGCGGCTCAGGCGGATTTCATCGGCCCCCGAGCGCAGCACGATGCGCTTGTCGGAGACGGTGACGCCTCGCTTGCCGGCGGCCAGATGGGCGAGCAGTGTCGGGTTGGCCGGATCGACGGCGAAGAAAATCACCTCGCCATCACACAGTTCGGCGAAATCGGCGACCAGCTCGTCTTCGGCATTGAGCACGGCATGGCCGCTCGGCAGCACGACATCGACCTGCGTCCGGTAGATCGAGCGCGGTGTCGTGTAGTACTCGCCGCCGGTCGGCTGGGTATCCCAGCGCGACAGGTCTTCTTCTTCCGAAACGATGTTGGTGACGATGCCGACCGAGCAGCGGTCATAGGCCAAGCCTTCGCCAAGAATGACCGAGGAGCCGTTTTCAATGACGGCAGCTTGTACGGAACGGTTGAGTAGCAGGCGACGACCACCTTCCCAGTTGGCGGCATTGGCTTTCTGGACGTGGCGACGGTCGAGGAAGATGCCGTCCTGGCAAGCCAGACCGCTGTGTTTGCCTGAGAGATAAATCAGGTGGGCGACCATCTTGGCGACGGTGTTCTTCCCGTGCGTGCCGGTGACGCCGACCAGTGGTACGCGACCGCTCTCGCTCTCGGCGAAGAGGTTGTCGACGATGGCCTGGCCAACCGGGCGCGGCTTGCCGATGCCCGGCTTGATGTGCATGAGCAGGCTGGGGCCGGCGTTGACTTCAACGATGGCGCCGCCCTGCTCGCCGAGCGGCTTGGAGACGTCCTGACAGACGAGGTCGATGCCGGCGATGTCGAGGCCGACGACGCGGGCGGCCAGTGCGGCGACCTGGGCAGTCTCGGGATGGACTTCGTCGGTGCAGTCGAAAGCGTGGTTGGCGTTGCGCTGGATGAGTACTTCGCGGTCCTTGGCCGGGACGCTCTCGGCGCTGAGGCCCTGGCGTTCCAGTTCAATTTTGGCGGCGGTGTCGATCTTGATGATGGAGAGCGGATGCAGCTCTGTCGTGCCGCGCCGCGGGTCGATGTTGACCTGGCTGTCGATCAGTGCCTGCACCGTTGATTTGCCGTCGCCGGTCACGGTGATCAGGTCGCTGCGGTTGGCGGCGACCAGTTTGCCGCCGACCACCAGCAGGCGATGTTCGATGCCCTGGATGGAGCGTTCGACGAGTACACCGGAACCTTCTTCGACGGCGATGGCATAAGCCTTGGCGACTTCTTCCTTCGTTGTCAGGTCGATGAATACGCCGCGACCATGGTTGCCGTCCGTCGGTTTGACGACGACCGGCACGCCGATGTCCTCTGCTGCATCCCAGGCGTCGTCGGCGCTGTCGACTTCGCGGCCTTCGGGGACGGGGACGCCGACCGAGGAGATCAGTTCCTTGGTCAAATCCTTGTCGCGCGAAATGGTTTCGGCGATGGCGCTGGTCTGGTCGGTTTCGGCCGTCCAGATGCGGCGCATGGCGGCGCCGTAGCCGAGCTGGACGAGGTTGCCATCATCGAGCAGGCGGATGTGCGGAATGCCGCGCTTTTCGGCGGCCAGCACGATGGCGGCGGTCGATGGGCCGAGGTATTTGCGGTCGACCTTGCGGCGGAGCAGGCGGACGGCTTCGTCGAGATCGTAAGGCTGGTCGGCGATTGCAGCGAGCAGGAGTTCGCGGCCGACATCAAGCGACATGCGCGTCACTTCTTCGTGGAAGTTGGAGACGACGAGCTTGTAGACACCACGCGTCGTGGTTTCGCGGGTACGGCCGAAACCATCGGGCAGGCCGGCCAGCGTCATCAGTTCGAGCACGACATGTTCGAGAATGTGACCGGTCCAGGTGCCTTCCTTGAGGCGGCGCAGGAAACCACCGTGCTCGCCATAGTTGCAGCGATGTTCGACCAGGCCGGGGAGCCAGGTACTCAGGCGCTCATAGAGGCCTGGCAGCTTGTCCGAGGGGAAGTCTTCGAGTTCGCCGATGTCGATCCAGCTTTCGATGACCGGGGGGTAGGTCCAGATATTGGGTCCACGCAATGAAATCGTGTCCCGGAAAATGATGTCCCTTTTTTTCATGCTCTTGGCTCTGGCTCCGATGGCCTGCGGTGATGAATGTTTGATTTCAGCATTATTAACGCTTTCGTCCAGTCGGGGATGACCGTTGTGCAAAAATGTCACACAAGCGGACAAAGCGTTACAGGAAGCGGTCGAGCAGCTTCCGGCTTTGACGATCCAGCGTGCTCAGATCGCGCACCAGAAACTGGATTCCATGGGCATCGGCAATGAGCAGGCGAGTCTGGCTCAGGCGACGGATGTCTTCCTCGCCTTTCAGGATCAGCTCGGCATTGCCGCGATTAGTAAGCAACTGCCAGGTGCTCGGGCAGGCGAAGCTAGAGACATCGACGATGCGCTCGATTTCCGGCACGAACTCGCGACTGGCCAGATCGGCTTCGATCAGTTCGGCCATGGCTGGCGGCAGGTCGGCGAGGTTTTCGATCCACGCAACTTCGTGGCCTTCGTAATTGACCAGCGACAAACCTTCGTCGGGCGCGGCGATGGGGAAAGCGCGCACCGGGGTAATGCCTTCGTGGATTTCGCCATTGCTGGCGGTCAGGACCAGCCGGCCGTAGGCGTCGCGTTGCAGTTGGAAATTGGCATTCGACATGGTTTTATCCCACATGACTTTTTTGCTGCTCGGGGGCGCGCGGCAGTTCCGGCTCGGTGTCGACGTTGCGGGCCTGGGCCTGGTAGAGCTTGTAGTAATGGCCTTCGATGGCCATCAACTGGTCGTGATTGCCGATTTCGACAATCTTGCCGCGATCCATGACGACCAGACGGTCGGCCTTGCGCAGCGTGCTGAGGCGGTGGGCGATGGCGATGGTGGTGCGGCCCTTGACCAGATTGTCGAGCGCCTTCTGGATTTCCTTTTCGGTTTCGGTGTCGACCGCGGACGTTGCTT
>CAIYYE010000053.1 GCA_903930395.1 uncultured beta proteobacterium | reverse complement strand
GCCAGATAACTGATCGCCTGCAGCAGGGAGAAGCTGTCCACCTTCACCCACACAGCAGGATCCACGTCCTCCAGCTTGGTGGGAAGACCCAGCTTTTTCTCGACACGCCGCTGGGCCGCGGCAATCAGATCTGCGCCGAGCATTTCATCAAGGGGCCAGCGCGTCTTGAGGGAATCGGCAAAGGCATTGGCGGTGTCGTCGAGACGAACGCTCATGCCCTGCACTTCATCACGAACCACCTTCAGGAAGCGATCCTTCAACTCTGCATCGAGATCCGGATACTCCAGCATCTCGGCAGCCGCCCGCAGGTTGGCCAGCGACGAGCGGCTCCCTTCGGTAAGGGTATGCAGCATCTGGTCGCGCTTGGTTTCAGCCTCGAAATTGCGCGTGATGTTGTCGAGCATCAGCACAAAGCCGGACACTACCGACTCCGCCTCGCCCTCGACGGCAGACAGCACCGGCGCCATCTGCACCCGCAGCAGCTGACCCGCGCGGGTCGTGGTCACGAAGTTGGCAACCGGCTGAGAGCTCTCGCGGCGAATCCGCTCCTGGATGCTTTCCAGCGCATGGACAATCAGGCTGCGCTCGAAAACCATGTAGATCGAGCGCCCGAGGCCGATGAGGTCCCCCCCGCCCGCCGCCGTCGGCGCATCGGACAGCGCCTTGAACTGCAGCCGCGCCCGGTTGTTGTAAAGCAGGATGCGACCATCCAGGTTGCACACGACGACGCTCTGGTTGAGCTCCGACATCAGCGCCGCCAGACGGTTACGCTCCTCCTCGACGGACAGGCGGGCTTCGCGGACACGCAACTCCACGTCCTCCTGAAGACTGCGCCGCTGATCGGCAAGCAGATTGACCGACTCGGCAATCCGCTGCAGCTCGGGCGACCCTGTCGGCTTGAGACGCCGGGACGGATCGGTTCCGACGATCAGGCCCAACTCATCGGCCAGCAGCGCAGGCGCCGCCAGATTGGCCTGGACGAAGGACTTCATCATCACCGCCGCCATGCCGGCCCCCACCAGCCCGATCATGATCAGCAAACCGAGCCGCGGATTGAGAATCGGCTCCAGCACCTCCCGCTCATAGGGGCTCAGATCGCGCCACACGGTAATGCCGGCCGCCGCCAGCACCCCCACAACAAGAACGCAGGCAGAAACAATCGCCAGCGCCTGCCTTGACTTGAGGCTCATTGGGAGCTCACGCCGGAATTTCCAGCAGGGATTTCACCTTGGAAACCAGCTCCCTTGTCGAAAATGGCTTGGTCATGTAGGCATCCGCTCCCATCGCCAGGCCCTTGGTCACTTCGGTTTCGCGGCCCTTGGCCGTCAGCATCAGGATCCGCGTGCCTTGCAGAGCCGGCTCGGCGCGGATTTCCTGGCACACCTCGTAACCGTTCTTGCGCGGCATCATCACGTCGAGGAGCACCAGATCGGGCAACTCGCTGCGCACCAGGTCAAGCGCTTCCTGACCATCATTGGCGATGCACACAGTGAAGCCCTCGCGCTTCATCAAAAATTCCAGAGAAATGACGATGTTTTGCTCGTCATCAGCGATCAATATTTTTTTGGTCATTCGGTCCCCTCCCTCTCATCGTCATCCGGAGCGGGGCTGCAGACATGCGAGCCTCATCCCCGGCGCGAGAATTCATAGTTTATCCTGCCTCATCTTTCGTTTCTGTTG
>CAIYYE010000052.1 GCA_903930395.1 uncultured beta proteobacterium | reverse complement strand
TCGGCCAGGGTCACCGCCCCGTCCAGGTCGAGATCGCCGACCCGTGTCCGGCGCAGGGCCGTCAGGTGGGCGCCGCAACCCAGCATCGCACCGATGTCGGCAGCCAGCACGCGGATATAGGTGCCCTTGCTGCAGGCCACGCGCAAGCTCAGGCTGTCACCGGCAAAGGCGAGCAGATCGATGGAATAGATCGTCACCGCCCTCGCCTCGCGCTCGACTTCGATGCCCTGGCGGGCCAATTCGTAGAGCGGACGGCCATCGCGCTTGAGGGCCGAATGCATGGGGGGAATCTGCGCGATAGGGCCGGTGAAGCTCGCCAGCACCGGGGCGATGTCGGCTAGCGCGACATTGACCGGTGCCGTCGCCGTCACCTGGCCTTCGGCATCGCTGGTATCGGTCGTCACGCCGAGCTTGAGGACGGCTTCGTAAGTCTTGTCGGCATCGAGCAGGTCGGCCGAGAACTTGGTGGCTTCGCCAAAGCAAAGCGGCAACAGGCCGGTCGCCAGCGGATCGAGGGTGCCGGTATGGCCGCCCTTGGCCGCAGAAAACAAGCGACGCGCCTTTTGCAGCGCGTCGTTCGAGGTGAATCCGATGGGTTTGTCGAGCAGCAAAACCCCATCGACCTGTTTCCAGGTCTTCTTGACGTGCATGGGGGGCTTACTCTTCCGGCGTCAGATCGCTCAGGGCGTTGGCCTGGTCGATCAGGAGCGACATGCTGGCGCCGTGCTCGATGGAGTTGTCGTAAATGAAGTGCAACTCGGGCAAAGTGTGGATATGAATCCGCCGACCGAGTTCGCGCCGCAGGAAACCGGAGGCGCGCTTCAGGCCGCGCTCGATCTCTTCCAGATGATCGGAATTGAGCGTCGCGTAGAACACCTTGGCATGGGCGTAATCCGGCGTCAGCTCAACAGCCGTGAGGCTGATCATGCCAACGCGCGGATCCTTCAATTCGGTACGAATCAGATCGGCAAGGTCGCGGCGCACCTGCTCCGCGACCCGGTCACTACGCTGAAATCCTTTTTTCTTCATTACAGCGTACGTGCCACTTCCTGGATTTCGTAAGCTTCCAGCTGGTCGCCCACAATGATGTCGTTATTGCCGCGCAGCGACAGACCGCATTCGAAGTTGGAACGGACTTCCTTGACGTCGTCCTTGAAACGCTTGAGCGAGTCGAGTTCGCCGTCCCACTGGACCACGTGGTTGCGGAGCAGACGGACGCGGGAATTGCGCTTGACGAAGCCTTCGAGCACGTAACAGCCGGCAATCGCGCCAACCTTGGAAACCTGGAAGACCTGGCGAATTTCGACCATGCCGGTGACCTGTTCGCGCTTTTCGGGCGAGAGCATGCCGGACAGGGCTGCCTTGACTTCATCAACCGCGTCGTAAATCACGTTGTAGTAACGGATATCGACACCGAAGGTTTCGGCCAGCTTGCGCGAACCGGCATCGGCACGGATGTTGAAGCCGATGATGACGGCGCCGGAGGCCTGGGCCAGATTGACGTCGGATTCGCTGATCGCGCCAACCGCACCGTGGATGATCTGGACGCGGACTTCGTCGTTGGACAGCTTGGAAAGCGTCTGCACCAGAGCTTCCTGCGAACCTTGCACGTCGGCCTTGACGATGAGCGGCAGGGTCTTGACTGCGCCCTCTTCCATCTGCTGGAACATGTTCTCGAGCTTGGCGGCCTGTTGCTTGGCGAGCTTGACGTCGCGGAACTTGCCCTGACGGAAGAGCGCGATTTCGCGGGCCTTCTTTTCGTCGGTCAACACGATGGCTTCTTCACCAGCGGCCGGCACATCGGACAAGCCGAGGATTTCGACCGGGATGGACGGGCCGGCTTCGTTGATCGGCTTGCCGTTTTCGTCGAGCATGGCACGAACGCGACCGAAGACCTGACCGGCCAGCACGACGTCGCCGCGCTTCAAGGTACCGGACTGGACCAGCATCGTGGCTACCGCACCGCGACCCTTGTCGAGGCGGGCTTCGATGATCAGACCCTTGGCCGGCGCGTTCTTCTGCGCCGTCAGTTCGAGCACTTCAGCCTGGAGCAGCACCTGCTCGAGCAACTCGTCGATACCGGTACCCTTCTTGGCCGAGACCGAGACGAAGGGCGAATCGCCGCCGTACTCTTCCGGAATGACGCCTTCGGCGACCAGTTCCTGCTTGACGCGGTCGGCGTTGGCATCCGGCTTGTCGATCTTGTTGACTGCGACCACGAGCGGCACACCGGCTGCCTTGGCGTGGTGGATCGCTTCCTTGGTCTGCGGCATGACGCCGTCGTCGGCTGCGACGACCAGAATCACGATGTCGGTGGCCTTGGCACCACGGGCACGCATGGCCGTAAAGGCTTCGTGACCCGGGGTATCGAGGAAGGTGACCATGCCACGATCGGTTTCGACGTGGTAGGCACCGATGTGCTGGGTAATGCCGCCGGCTTCGCCCGCCGCTACCTTGGCGCGACGGATGTAGTCGAGGAGCGAGGTCTTGCCGTGGTCGACGTGACCCATGACGGTCACCACCGGAGCGCGCGGCTCAAGCGGCACGTCCTTGTGATCGGCAGACTCTTCGAGGAAGGCATCCGGATCGTCAAGCTTGGCGGCAAGCGCCTTGTGACCCATTTCCTCGACCACGATCATGGCCGTTTCCTGGTCCAGCACCTGGTTGATGGTGACCATCGAACCCATTTTCATCATGACCTTGATGATCTCGATGGCCTTGATGGCCATCTTGTGGGCCAGATCGGAGACCGAAATGGTTTCGGGAATATGGACTTCCTTGACGACCTGCTCGGTCGGTGCCTGGAAGCTGCCCTGACCGTCGTCGCCCTTGTGCGATTTCTTGTGGCCGTGGCGATTGTCTTTCCAGCCGGTGCCAGCATCGGCGCCACGCGTCTTGAGGCCGCCCTTTTTCTTGCCGTCATCGGCTGCGCGACCCTTGTCGCCCTTCTTGCCCGGAGCATCCGGCTTCTTGTGCAGGGTGCCCTTGTCAGCGGCCGGCGCAACGGGTGCACTTGCCTTGGCAACGGCGGCAGCTTCAACCCTCGCCTGCTCGGCTACCTTGGCGGCAGCAGCAGCCACTTCGGCCTGCTGACGCATGCGGACCAGTTCGGCTTCACGGGCCTGTTTTTCGCGCAGCTCGCGCTCCTGGATTTCACGCAGTGTCGTGTAACGGCGGGACTCGACCTCACGGGCCTTGAGTTCCTTTTCGCCAATGATGGCGGCGCGGTCAAGGATGACCGGGGCCGGCTTGTCGGCAACCGGCGCGGCGACCGGTTCGGCGACTGGCTCGACCGGTACTTCGACCGGCGCCACTTCAACCACCGGCTCGGGAACGACTTCAACCACCGGCTCGGGAATCGGCTCGGGGATCGGTTCCGGCGCCACCTCGACGACCGGCGCTTCAGGCTGAACTTCAAGCGCCTCAAGTTCGGTTTCGGGCACGTTATCGCCGACTTCGCGCTTCATCAGGATGCGCTTCTTGCGCACCTCGACCTGAACGGTACGGGCGCGGCCATGCGAATCGGTCGCCTTGATCTCGGAAGTCTGCTTGCGGGTCAGCGTAATCTTGGCCTTCGACTCGTCACCGTGCGCACGGCGCAGATAATCGAGCAAACGCGCCTTGTCCTGATCGGTCAGCGCATCGTTGACACCCTCCTTGCCTACACCGGCCTTGCCCAATTGCTCGAGCAGGGCCGTTACCGGCATTTTGAGTTCAACGGCAAATTGTGAAACTGTTGTTGCGGACATACTTTGCTACCTCCCGCTCACTCGAACCAGTGAGCCCGTGCCGTCAGAATGAGTTCCTTGGCACGCTCGTCGTCGATGCCGGTCATTTCCGTCAATTCATCTACCGCCAGCTCCGCGAGATCATCGCGGGTCTTGACGTCGTGACCTGCCAGTTTCGCGGCCAATTCCTTGCTCATTCCCGCCAGACTCATGAGGTCTTCGGAAACATTTTCCAGCTTCTCTTCGGTCGCAATCGCTTCCGTCAGCAAAACATTGCGGGCGCGGTTGCGGAGTTCGTTGACGATCCCCTCATCGAGACCATCAATTTCCAGCATTTCAGCCAGCGGCACGTAGGCCACTTCTTCGAGCGACGAGAAACCTTCTTCGATCAGCAGGTCGGCGAGTTCTTCGTCGATGTCGAGCTTTTCCATGAAGGTGATGCGGGTCACTGCATATTCGGCTTCGGAGCGCTTGGCCGACTCGTCCTGGGTCATCAGGTTGATGGTCCAGCCGGTCAGCTCGGAGGCCAGGCGAACGTTCTGGCCGTTACGGCCAATGGCGATCGCCAGGTTGTCTTCGTCGACCACGACGTCCATGGCATGCTTTTCTTCATCGACCACGATGGAAGAAACTTCGGCCGGCGACAGGGCGCCGATCACGAACTGGGCCGGATCAGCCGACCACAGCACGATGTCGATGTTCTCGCCACCGATTTCGTTGCGCACGGCCGTCACGCGGGAACCGCGCAGACCGACGCAGGTGCCGATCGGATCGACACGCGGATCGTTCGACTTGACAGCGATCTTGGCGCGCAGACCGGGGTCGCGGGCACAGGCCTTCAGTTCCATCAGGCCATCGGAGATTTCCGGCACTTCCATGTCGAACAGCTTGATGACGAATTCCGGGGCGGTACGCGACAGGATGAT
>CAIYYE010000051.1 GCA_903930395.1 uncultured beta proteobacterium | reverse complement strand
TGAGGATCGCAGCGGGCATCACGGGGAGACAATGACCCGGATGCCCGTTTGTTTTTCTATCTCGCCGGCAAAGTCGAGCAACTCAGCCGCCGGCAGGGCGTTCAGCCGCGGTGCAGCCGGTTGCAGCGAAGGCCTCGCCAGACCATAGAGATGGACACCCGCGAGCTTTTCGGCAAGCGGCCGGAGCAACGCGCAATAGGCGTCGCGCGAAAGCGCCGATGGCGCCACGCCATCGAGGCCAAACCAGCAGGTCTGGATCCAGGTGGGTGCAAGCCCGGCGCATATTTCGAGATTTCTTGCCACTTTTGCCGCTTGCCAAGGCACACCGTTGATTTCAGCAACCTCTTCCGCCAGGGCACGATCGATCTTGAACCAGACCTCGCCGCCCAGGCCGCCAAGTTGACGGATACCGGACTGTACGTCTGCCCGATGCATCAGACTGCCATTGGTGATCAGTCGCACCATCAAGGCGCCTTGCTGACCGAAGCGTTCGAGCACCCTGCCAACCACGCCGACGGCGTCGGCAAACTCGGCGGCACTGGTCGGCTCGCCATTGCCCGAAAACGCAACATCCATCAGTCGCCGCGCCTCGGGCGGCACCTGCTGCTGCATGAAATCACCATTCAGCGCGGCATCCAGAAATCCAGCCAGCTCCCCTTCCAGGCAGGCCAGGTCTATCGGCGGCGGACCACCTCGCGTCAGGTTTTCCACCTGGCAATAGACACATGCCCAGTTGCAGGCATTGTTGGGATTGAGGTTGATGCCTATCGAAACCCCGCCGGCCCGGCGCGAAATGACGGGATAAACATAGCGCAGGCCGGCACTGTCGCGGCGGTGATCATCGGTGGTGAGCATGGCGCATTGTATAATCCGCGACCACCTTGTCGAGCACTATGCCCATGTTGATTACCCGCCGCCTCGAATTCGATGCCGGGCACCGCATCCCCGACCACAAAAGCCAGTGCCGTCACCTGCACGGGCACCGCTATGCCATTGAAATAACCTTGTCGGGCAGTGTCATCGACAAGGCCGGCGACGCCGCCAACGGCATGGTCATGGACTTTTCCCAGGTCAAGGATCTGGCCAATAGCCACCTGGTCCACGAATGGGACCACGCCTTCCTCGCCTACGCGGGTGATACGGCCATTGTCGACTTCCTCGCCACCCTGCCCGACCACAAGACCGTGCTCCTTGATCGCGTGCCAACCGCCGAAAACCTTGCCCGCATTGCCTTCGAGCGACTCGATGCCGTTTATCGCGACACGTACGGCAACCACCTGCGGCTCGAACAGGTCCGACTCTACGAAACGCCCAACTGCTGGGCCGATGCGCTGCGCACCAGACTGGATTGAGGCGAAAACTCCCCCTATACTCGCGAAACAGGGCATGCACATCGACAGCCTGCGCACGGAGGGGGAGATGAAAATCAGGAAATCCAGCCGGTCCAGGCAAATATTCCACGCACTGAACATCGTGCCGGCATGAGCCAACGCCCGGCCAGCGCGCCCAAAACCGCACTCGTCCTGACTGGCGGCGGCGCTCGGGCGGCCTACCAGGTCGGCGTCCTGCTCGCCGTCGCCAAGCTCTCCCGGAAACGCCGGCAAAACCCCTTCCCCATCCTGTGCGGCACCTCGGCAGGCGCCATCAATGCGACCAGCCTGGCCTGCCTGGCTGACAATTTCGGCAAGGCAGTCGCCGTACTCGCCAGCTTCTGGCGCAACATGCACGCCAGCGACATCTACCGCGCCGACCCGCTCGGCATCGGCATCTCGGGCGCCCGCTGGATGACCTTGCTGACCATGGGCTGGCTGGTCGAAAGCCGGCCACGCTCCCTGCTCGACAATGCGCCACTGCGCGAATTATTGACCCGGCAGCTGGATTTCAGCGGCATCCAGCGCTCGATCGACAACGGCGCCCTGCACGCCCTGAGCATTTCCGCCTCGGGCTACGAGTCCGGCGACAACATCACTTTCTTTCAGGGCCACCCCGATGCGCAGCCTTGGCACCGCGTCCAGCGCATCGGCCTGCGCGGCGAAATCGGCGTCGACCATCTGCTCGCCTCCAGCGCCATTCCATTCATTTTCCCGGCCACCAAGATTCACCGCGAATATTTCGGCGACGGCTCGATGCGCCAGCTCGCCCCCATTTCGCCAGCCATACACCTGGGCGCCGAGCGCGTCCTGATCATCGGGGCCGGGCGCAAACATGAACACCAGGACCGACGCGAGGTCGATACCCACCCCTCCCTCGCCCAGATAGCTGGCCATGCGCTGTCGAGCATTTTTCTCGACAGCCTGGCCGTCGACATCGAGCGCATGCAGCGCATCAACCGCACCCTCTCGGCGATCCCCCCCGAAGTCCGCGAACGTAGCGAAATTCCCCTGCGCCCGATCAAGGCCCTGATCATTTCGCCCTCCGAACGACTCGACCGCATCGCCGCCCAACACGCCGAAGCCCTGCCCTGGGCCATGCGCATGATGCTCGGGGGAATCGGCGGCATGAACCGCCGCAACGGCGCACTGACCAGCTACCTGCTGTTCGAGAAACCCTATACGCGCGCCTTGATCGACCTGGGTTACGCCGACACCATGGCCCGCTCCCAAGAGGTTGGGGATTTTCTCGATCTGTGATCCAGCGCCGGAAAGTTGGAGATCAATTTCGGGCAGCGCACAGTTTGCAGACAATGGACGCAAAAAAGGCCGAAAGTCTGGTGTAAACCAAAGTTTTCGGCCCTTGCCTGACGACGTACAGCATTTGGTGCCTTGGGCGAGACTCGAACTCGCACAGCTTGCGCCACTACCCCCTCAAGATAGCGTGTCTACCAATTTCACCACCAAGGCTGCGGCATCCGGGGATGCTGACTTGCTTCGTACGTCGATGAAGGGGCGCGATTCTAGCGAAAAAATCGGGCTGCGTTAAGCTTTTTCAGTGATAAAAGGCGTAGCCGATGAGAATGGCGCCGATCAGGCCGACCGCATCGGCGATCAGGCCACCGGCCAGGGCGTAGCGGGTCTTGGTGATGCCGACGCTGCCAAAATAGACGGCCAGCACGTAAAACGTGGTTTCCGTCGAGCCCTGAATGATTGCGGCCAGCTTGCCCGGGAAGGAATCGACGCCGTAGGTCGTCATGACATCGACCATCAGCCCGCGCGCGCCGCTGCCGCTCAATGTTTTCATGAGGCCGACGGGCAGTGCCGGGACGAAATCGGCGTTCAGCCCGACGGCCAGCACGGCGCTGCGGATGAGGCCGATCAGGACATCCATGCCGCCCGTCGT
>CAIYYE010000050.1 GCA_903930395.1 uncultured beta proteobacterium | reverse complement strand
AGCCGGCGCGCTGCCACCCCGCTTGGCGACCAGTTTGACGATATGAAAACCGGCCGATGAGCGGAGCAGCGGACTGACCTGGCCGGCTTGCAGCTTGCTGCCGGCTTCGGCGTAGAGGGCTGGCAAGCGCTCCAGCGGGCGCCAGCCAAGGTCGCCACCCTGCAGGGCATCAGGCGCATCGGAGAAAGCCGCGCTGAGCTGGGCGAAGCTCTCGCCGGCCTGCGCCCGCTTGAGAGCCTGCTCGCCACGCAGACGCAGTTTTTGCAATTGTTCGGGACTGGCCGACTCCGGGGCGCGCAGCAGTATGTGCGCCAGCTGATATTCTTCGCCGCCAGTACCGGCCTTCGTCTGGTCAGCCAGATAGTTGTCAACTTCACCGTCGGAAATGACCAGCTTGCTGTCAACCTCGCGCTCGCGCAGGCGAACGGTCACCATCTCGTTGCGGATTTCCTCGCGGAACTGCTTGTAGTCGAGGCCGTCCTTTTCCAGGGCCGCCCGGAACTGCTGCGCCGTCATCTTGTTGCTCGCCGCAATGCGGCCGATGGCCTGTTCGAGCTGATTGTCATCGACCTTCATGCCCGAATCGCGGGCATATTGCAGTTGTACGCGCTCCATGATCAGACGTTCGAGCATCTGGCGCTCGAGCACATCCTGGGGCGGCAGCGGCGTTCCCTGCTTCTGAAGTTGCTTGAGCGCAGCAGCCAGGCGGGTGCGCAGGTCGACATAGGTGACAACCTCGTCGCCAACGACGGCAACAATGCGGTCGGCCTCGACCGGCTCGACGGGCGCGGCAAGAACGGGGTGCGCCAGCATGCTACCGAGGCAGCAAATCAGGACAAGCAAGTGACGAATAGGTGTGGTCATGGCATTCATTGGGAGTTGAGCAGGTTGCCCCGAGTGCTCTGCGGGGACATGGGTGAGGCAGGAACAGGCTTTCATGTGGCGTTAGTTGCCGAGCAGATAACTGTTCGGCAATTCATTGGTCTTTCCGTAGCCGGGGATGCTGCGCCGGAGCAGGCCGATCGGATTGGTGCCGATACTACCGAAATCATTGAGTTCTAGCTGAAAAAACAATGTGTCGTTGGGCGCCCCGGAAATCGCCGCCAGGCGCTGGCCTACGACGCGAACAGCCCAGCACCCGGCGTTGTACTCGACGCCGGCAATCGATTCAAGCGTCTTCTTGTCACGCAGCGAATAGTTGTAGCGACCGACGGCGTACCAATTGGAAGAAAGGGGCCACTGGCCGGCCATGTCGATCTGGTCGACCGTCGACGTGGTGGTCAGCGGATTGCGCGTATAGCGATAGCTGGCCGAGAGCACCTTGCCGAGTTCCGGCTGAAAGCGGACGCCGGCCGAGAAACGCTCGCTGATACCGTCCCGGTAATTGTATTCCCAGGCCACATCGGTATAGGTCTTGGGCGCGACCAGGCCGTTGACGGCCGCGACGAGGTTGGAGGTGTCGGCGCTGCGGATCGTTTCGCCGTCAATCTTGACACGCTGCTGGCTGAAGTAGGTGCGCTGGCCGAGCATGGCCTTGAAGCGTTCGACGCCGGTATCGCCATCGAGCAGGCGGGTCGTCACGGCCGCCGTCAACTGGTTGGCGTCATTGATCCGGTCGTAGCCGCTGTAGCGGTTCTCCGAAAAAATCTGGGCGAAGTTGAAGTCGGTAAGCGCTGTATCGAAGAGCGGAATCTTGCTCTGGTCGCTGTACGGAATGTTCACGTAATAAAGACGCGGCTCCAGCGTCTGGATATAGCCCTTGCCGAACCAGTCCCCTTCACGCTCAAAAATCACCGTCGAATCGAGGGTGAAGACCGGCAGGGCACGGCTGATGGTATCCGGATAGCTGCTACTCAGCGGATCACGCCGGTCTATCGCGTACTTGCTCATGTGCAGGCCAAACTTCGGCGTGATCTGGAAGGCCGGATTGACGAAGGGGATAGCGACCTGCGGATAAAACACGAAACGGTCGCCCTGATCCCGGGTGATATCGACATGGCTGAAGCGCGAATACTGGCCGATCATGCTCAGGTCGGTGTGCAGGACATTGGGCCGGAAGCCGATGACATTGATTTGCGGCTCGAGAAAGTACGGACGCGCGACGGGTACCGCCGGATCAAGCTGCAAGGTCTGGTAACGCAAGACCTGCATGCTGCTCTGCAACCAGGGCGACGGTGCGTAGTTGAGCGCCACCTGCCTGGGCAACTGGGTCAATGAAGTCTGCAGGAGGCGCGACGACATGTCCTGCCAGTAGAAATCATCGGAAACGCCGTTCAGGTTGATGGCCGCGGATACGCCGCGACCGAGGTTGTGCGAGTGCTCGATGCGGTAGCCATAGCGCTCGCGGTTCAGCATTTCGTCGTTAGGCAGGTATTCAATGCGGCTCACGCCGGCAAAATTGTGGTCCTGGTAACGCACCTCGGCTCCCAACTGAACCCCGCGCTTGCTCATGTAGCGTGGATACAGCGTCAGATCGTAATTCGGCGCGATGTTCCAGTAATACGGCACGGTGAAATCGAGGCCGCTACGGGTCGAGGTCGAAAAATGCGGGTGCAGGAAACCGGAGCGCCGCTGGCCATTCAGGGCAAAGGAAACGACCGGCGAATAGAAAATAGGTACGCCGCCGAACCACAGCGATGCATGGCTGGCCACGCCTTCGTTGCGATCGTAATCGAGATGCGTTTCGGTCGACTGCATATACCAGTCCTCGCGCCCCGGCTTGCAGGTCGAAAAGGAATTCGACCACAGGGTGTACTGGTTCTCGCCTTCGAAATCGATACGCTCCGCCCTGCCGTTCGCCTCGGTCGGCCGCTGCGGCGGCGACTGCGTCGGCAGGCCGTAGCTGTTGGCGACATTGAGCATCATCGGCGCGCCGGAGGTGTTGGTATTGCCGGTCGCCACCGTCACCACCGCCTGCGTCGGGCTGTAGAATCGGCTCTTGGTTTCCTTGACGATCTGATAACTGACGTTTTCGGCAGCGCCCAACTGTTCGTCAAGCTTCATCTTGAGATGCGGCGTATTGATCTCGGCCCCATCCTGCAGCACCCGAACCGAGCCGAAAGCCTCGATTTCGTCGTCCAGCATGCGATAGGTCATGCGATCGGCGAGAATCAGCGATCCCGTCTTGCGCAGTTCAACATGCCCCTCGGCCACGGTCAGGTCATCGGTCTGGCCTTCGATCTCGTCGGCCGTGATGAACAACGGGTAAGTGTCGTCCTTCTTCAAAACGGCCGGCAACTCGATGCCCACGACGACCGGTGTGGGCACATCCCGCTTTTTGCCGAGCACATTGAAGCGGCGCTCCGTACGCAGCCGCAATGGCGGATCGGCCGCTGCCAGCAGCATGACTTCGGCCGACGCCGT
>CAIYYE010000049.1 GCA_903930395.1 uncultured beta proteobacterium | reverse complement strand
GTCTGAGCCTGAACTGGTTTTTGGCATCGTCCCGCAACAGTCAGTGACAGAGCTTGCGCGAGTTTGGATTCCACTCATACAAGAAGTTGCAACACGTTCTGGGATTCGGCTCACGTTCAGAACCGCTCCGGATATTCCTACCTTTGAGGAACGTCTCAAGCAGGGCGAGTACGACCTTGCGTACATGAATCCTTATCACTACACCGTTTTCAGCAAAGAGCCCGGATACCGCGCATTTGCAAAAGAAAAGGACCGGCGACTGATTGGCATTGTTGTGGTTGCCAAGAATTCTCCACTCAAAGACATCAGGCAACTCGCCGGAAAGATTGTCGCTTTTCCTGCACCTGCTGCGTTTGCTGCCAGCATCTTGCCGCGCGCGGAGTTCTCGCGTCTGGATATTCCTATAGAAACGCGCTACGTCGCTTCGCATGACTCGGTTTACCGTGGTGTGGCGCAAGGAGCTTTTGCCGCTGGCGGGGGAATAAAGCGCACACTTGAGGCGATTGATCCGGCGGTTTCTTCTCAGCTAAAAGTGCTGACTACTACGCCCAGTTACGTACCACATGCCTTTGCAGCCCACCCTCGTGTGACTTCCGAGACTCTGTCCAAGGTATTCGCAGGTCTGAGTTCGCTTGATGGTGACGACACAGGGCGCAACCTGCTTCGGCCGCTCAGTTTGAAGGGGATAGAAGCCGCTTCGAATCGCGATTGGGATGAGATTCGTCGTCTCAAAATAGACCAAAGTGTTGGTCGGTTGCCGTGAGGTTTCGGACCAAAACAATTCTTGGTATTGCCCTGATAGAGGGTGTCCTGCTGACTATTCTTGGCCTGAGCATCATTGGTCAATTGCAAACTTCATACGAGGCTGAGCTTGAACGTCGTGCAGGCAGCACCGCTCGACTTATAAGTGCAAGCGTTCGCGATTCGTTGATTGCTTACGATCTCGCCACGCTGGATAGCGTTGTAAAGGACATTGTTGACACGGGCGACCTCACATACATTCGCGTTTTTGATCCACAGAACAAGCCGCTCGTGCAGCATGGCGTGCTGCCCGCATCGGCATTTAATGTTGATAGCAATTTCCGAAATGTGAAGGATGGTATTTACGATAGCGAAGTAGCCGTAGGGATTTCGGGACAGAATTTCGGTCGCATTGAGTTTGGTATTGATATTGCGCCATTTCAAGCATTGATAACCCAGACCCGAAACTGGACCTTGAGCATTTCTCTGCTGGAAATGCTATTTGTGGCCTTCTTTTCATTAATTCTGGGCACCTATCTAACGCGTCAATTGCTGTCACTGCGCAGCGCCAGCATGGCCGTCGCAAATGGCGACCTTACTCAGGTGCTTACTGTAAATGGCAACGACGAATTGGCCGAAACAGTCGCAGCATTCAATACGATGTTGCTCAAGTTGCAGGCGAGCGACATGGATAGGACGAATTACAACAAGCAGCTTCAGCGAAACCTGGATTCTCTAAAGTCACTAAACGATGTTGCTGCCCTATCAGGCTTCGAACCGGAAGCTACGTTACGTAATGCACTGAAGGTTGCGGCGGAGCACCTGCAGCTTGAGTTTGGCATCGTCAGCAGCATCAAGGAAAATGAATATCGGATAGTTGTCCAGGTGTCCCCACCCGACACGCTTTCGGACGGTCAGATCTTTCCCCTTGGGATCACCTATTGCAATAGCACACTTCAAAGCGGTGATCTGTTGGCCATTTCAAACGCCCCCGCTTCGGAGTTCGCTACACATCCATGCCTGCGTGAATTTTCTTTGGCTTCCTATATTGGCATTCCAATCACGGTTCGAGGCGAACTGTTCGGAACACTGAATTTTTCATCATTAACTGGAAGACCGTCCGATTTCGATATTTTCGACATTGAATTCATTCGACTGCTGTCACGCTGGACTTCTGCATTTCTGGAGCGAATGCAGACAAATGAGGAGATGCAGCAAAAGGAATCCGAGCTTGAGCAGTACCGGCACCATCTGGAAGGCCTGGTTCAGGAGCGTACGGTGGCCTTGTCGATTGCGAAAGAAGCTGCAGAAACGGCGAATCGGGCAAAGTCTGTCTTCTTGGCAAATATGAGCCACGAATTGCGCACGCCCATGAACGGGATCATCGGCATGGCAGATCTGGCATTACGCCGCGCCAACGACAGCAAACAGGCCGATTACCTGGCAAAGCTACGCCGAAGTTCCAAGCACCTGCTTGGCATCATTAACGACATCCTTGATATTTCGAAAATTGAGGCCGATAGACTAACTCTGGAACAGCGAGATTTTGTACTTGGCGAGTTGTTGGAAAATACTTCCGACCTGATTGGCCAAAAAGCCATCGACAAAGGTCTCAAACTGCACATTGACCTGTTGCCTGAGGATACCTTCCGCACCCTTCATGGCGATCCGCTGCGCCTCGGCCAGATCTTGCTCAATCTTACGGCCAACGCCGTAAAATTTACCGACCAAGGATCAGTTACTGTTTGGATCCGCCCGGTTGAAGAGACAGGGGACACTCTGTTAATTCGTTTTGAAGTGACGGATACCGGCATCGGCATCGCCCCGGAAGACCAAAAGCGCCTCTTCACTGCCTTTGAA
Organism: uncultured beta proteobacterium; assembly: GCA_903930395.1. Classification (GTDB taxonomy): domain Bacteria; phylum Pseudomonadota; class Gammaproteobacteria; order Burkholderiales; family Rhodocyclaceae; genus Azonexus. Next base: position 9,447 of record CAIYYE010000049.1, on the reverse strand, counting down.
CAGGCTGATGGCTCGATGACAAGGAAATATGGCGGCACTGGATTAGGGCTGGCAATCAGCAAGCGACTGGCCAGAATGATGGGCGGAGATATTGGCGTCGACAGTCAGGTCGGCAAGGGGAGTTGCTTCTGGTTCACTGCTCGGCTACGTAAAACCAACGGTATAGCCCAAGCGACACCGACAACCAGCGGTATCGCGGCAGAAGCTTGTCTGCTTGCCTACTTTACCGGGACCCGCATTCTGCTTGCCGACGATGAGCCAATTAACCAAGAGGTATCACGCTGCCTTCTTGAAGAAGTCGGGCTGGTCGTAGATATTGCTGATGACGGCGAAGCGGCTTTTCAACTTGCTCAACAAAATGAATATGCCCTGATCCTGATGGACATGCAGATGCCCAAGCTGAACGGCATTGACGCAACAAAAGCTATTCGAGCCCTGCCAAGCTATTCAGCAACGCCCATCATCGCCATGACAGCCAATGCATTCGATGAAGACCGCAAAATTTGCATGGAAGCAGGCATGTGCGACCACATTGGCAAACCGGTTGATCCCGACAAGTTGTATGAAACCATATTCAAATGGCTATCGAAAAATAGCCACAGTGCCGTGCGATAGCCATATTGAGCTTCCTGTCTCTGGTCAGCACAACGCAATTCCACGCATGAAGGCCGCGTACCGAACGAGCGTAGTTCCCGCGCAGGCGAGGAAATAGTTTAGCTTTGGAAGCGGCTGGCCTCTTTGAAAGAGGCGACCTCTGAAGTATCCACGGCGCTTACCCGGAAATCAGCAATGCCGACTTCCCCGCCTTCCTCGTAACTATCGACGGCCCGCAAGCGTTCGCCTTCGCACATGGTGCTCACCGAGGCGCCGGTTTGCGGGGTATAGACGATGCCGTGCATCGAGCAGCGCAGGTAGCGCCCGCTGTGGTCGAAAATCCGGGGCTCTTCGCCATCGAGCCGGCGCGGCATGTGCACGCAGCGGTTGAGATAGGCGTAAACCCGGCCTTCAAAGCGCAGGAGCAGGCATTCCTCCTCCCGCCCTTCGAAAGTCAGGGTCAGCTTGCGGTGCTCGCCGTCAGCCAGTTCGGCACTGGGACAGACAGCAAATTTCGGCGCCACGCGATCCACGGTCAGGCCTTTTTCAGACACCCCGCCAGGGCCGAGTCCATCGTGGATAGATGGGTGGCGAACCACGCTGGCAGATTTCTGACGTACTCACGCGCCGTTCCGAGCCGGCCGGCCGCCACACCACGGGCGAAGTGGGCCAACTCACCGAGCACCCGGAGGTGCTCGCTGTTGTGCTCGCCGATGGCGGGAAAGCGGCAAGCCTTCATGAGCTTGCCTTCGTGCTCGAAGTGCTGGCGGGTGTGCTCGTGCAAACGCACGAACAGCGCCGGAAAGTCCTCGTCGGAAGCGACGAGCAAGGCGTAGGCAAGCTCGACGAATTCGCGATGGGTGTCATCCATGGCGGGGACACCCAGCGCATGACGGGATTCATCCCAGGCCATCAGACGGCGCCGTGCACTTCGCGCTTGGCGTTATTGGTCGTCGTCAGCGCTTCTTCGACGCTCTTTTCGGGGTACTTGTATTTGTTCCCCTTCAGCGCATTGAAGACGGTGACGATCTTGTCGGTCGGGCCCTGACCCTTGAAGTCGCCTTTTTCAAGTGCGGCGAGGTCGATCAGTTCGTTCCAGCACAGGCCTCCGGTCAGCGAGATGAAGACGACCGTGCAGCCGTTGATTGTGGACACGAAAGACTTGGGGATGTTGACCGTAAACATCACGGCGATGGTCGCCGGGGTCAGATCGACGCCGAATTTTTCCATGAAGTGTGGCCAGTGCTGAAGCTCTTCGAGCGAGCCGGAGATCAGCTTGAGCTCATCGCCCTGGGCAAGTACCGTGGCCTGCTTGAAGAGAGCGACCGGTGGCTTGCGACGACCCTGGTCGTCGGCGACTTCGCCTTCGATGACGACCAACTCGCCGCGATAGCCATCCCAGCCGGCGTCGCTGCCCGCTTCCCGGAAGTTGGAATTGAAAAAGTATTGTTCGTAACGATCAAGCAACATGGTTCTTCCTTACAGGTTTGAATGGGGTTTACGCTGCGATGGCGGCGCCGATCAGGTCGAAGACGTCGGCTTCGATCAGTTCAAGCTTCTGTTTCTTGCAGAAGCGGCGCTCCTTGTCGGTCGGGTTCGCAATCAGCGCCCAGCCGGCCGGTTCGGCAGCGGCGTAGATGACGTCGGACAACACCATGCGCTCGGTATCGCGGTTCATGCGCAGGCCCATGAACAAGTATTGCTTGCCCTTGCGCAGCTCCTTGACCTCGGGCGGAATCGAGAAGCCGCCCATGAGCTCGGTAATGAAATCGACGTAATCGGCGTCCGAGGCGATGTAGTTGGCTTCCGGCTTAGGCGTGCCCATCGGCTTGTAGAGAATTGGCAGGGCCGGGTTGATGACCTCGGTCTTCTGGTAGGCGGCGCCATCCCAGAAATACAGCTTGTAGCGGAAATCGGTGCCGCCGAGGCGGGCGATGCCGACGATCAGGTTGTGCGGCAGATCGGCGTAGGAGTCCTGCAACTGGGTATCGCGGTTGATGTCGATGACGTAGTGCGGGGCGATGGCCTTGAGCCAGTCATGCACGGCGCCGCGCGTCCAGGCCGTCTCGCCGTAGGTGCGGTTGAGAAACTTGGTGACGGCACTGCGCCCGCGTTTCAGTTCTACGTTCATCGCAGCGCGCGGGAATTCGTACATGAGCTTGGGCGCCATCGGCTTGCCGTCGTTCATGGCGTAGATCAGCGAATCGCTGTCGGCCGGAATCGGCGCGCCGGTCGCTGCATTCTTCACATCTGCCAGGACGCCGGGGCCAAGATAGGGAACGATGCTGCCATCCTTGAGGCCGGCCAGCAGTTTTTCGCGCAGTTCTGGGGTCATTTTGTTTGCTCTGAAAGGGGGTGTAACCCTTCACAGCAAATTCCACGCCCGATGCCATGTCCTTATGTGGCGGGCCTCTCCGGGCGCACCATGATTGGATTGTCAGGTTTGCAACAGGGAATCCCGGCATCCAGCCGACAATCACAGCAGACGGTGCCGTGCATCGCGTCAGCGTGAATGTATTCACGAAGAGGCGCAAAAATACCTGCCCGGATACGCCGTTTTCAGTGCCGCTCTGCACTGCAGGAGATAAAATGGGAAAAGAATTTATTGATTTTCGCGTTTATCATAAATGGCTGGGTCATGAAGTCAATCGACATATTCCCTTGGGACGATAATTTCAATACAGGATTGCCCAAAGTCGACGAACAGCATCGTCAATTGGTACGGATGCTCAACGATTTGGCTGGCCACATTGCCTTCAAGTCCAATCTCGACAGCCTTGACAAATTATTCGAGCAGCTGGCTGACTACACGATTTATCACTTCGGGTACGAAGAGAATATTTGGCATTCCTATTTCGCAGGGGATGCCTATGAAAGTGAACATCAGCGCACGCACCAGGCATTCATAGACGAAGTTGGGCGACTGCGTAACTCGCTCACGTCCAGACCGTTAACCGAAGTCGCCGATGAGGCGCTCTCTTTTCTCGCGCGCTGGCTTGCATCTCACATTCTTGAATTTGATCGGAACATGGCTTATGCCGTTCTGGCCGTTCAGGAGGGTTTGTCGCTTGAAGCCGCAAAGCAGCGTGCCAAGGAGCAAATGGGCGGCACCACGCGAGCCCTGATCGACATCATTCTTTCGATCTACGCCACCCTGTCCAACAATACCTTGCGTTTGATGCGCGAATTGTCCGAGCATCGACAAGCCGAAGACGAGCTTGTTCTAGCCAAGACCGCCCTGGAAAACTCGGAAAAACTTCTGGAAACCGTCATCGACACCGCGCCGATGCGTATCTTCTGGAAAGATCGCGACCTCAACTATTTGGGGTGCAATCCATCTTTCGCGAAAGATGCGGGCAAAGACAGGCCCGATCAGCTTGTCGGCCAGAATGACTATCAGATGGGATGGTCGGCAGAGGCTGACCTGTATCGCGCCGACGACCAGGCGGTCATTTCATCTGCCACGCCCAAGCTCAATTACGAAGAGCCACAAACAACGCCTGATGGCAAAACACTGTGGTTACGTTCATCGAAAGTACCGCTGCGAGGCAGTAACGATGAAGTCATTGGCGTCCTTGGCATCTACGACGACATCACCGTCCAAAAATGCAGCCTGGACGCCGTAAAGCAAAGCGAGGAACGATTTCACTCCCTTTACTCCGCGATGACGGAAGGCGTTGCCTTGCATGAACTGGTTTTTGATAACGCGGGCACCCCGATTAATTACCGCTTGCTCGATGTCAATCCGGCCTACGAGTCGATTCTTGGTCTTTCCAGAGAGTCGGTGATTGGGAAACTGGCCACTGAAGTTTACGGTGCAACGCCATTTCTTGAAGAATTCAGTGCGGTGGCACTCACCGGCAAGCCGCTCAGGTTCGAACCGCCCTATGAACCAATGGGCAAAACATTTTCCATCTCGGTCTTTTCGCCGGGGAAAAATCAGTTCGCCAGTGTTTTCAGGGATATCACCGTACAAGCCCAGGCCCAGCATGCCCTGCGCGAGAGCGAGGAAAAACTCCAGCTGGCACTGCAGGCAGAAAAACGCGCCGCGGAAGATCAGCGAAGGCTCAATCGTGCCCTGCGTTTGCTCAGCCAATGCAACCTCACCCTGCTCCGAGATGCCAGTGAGGCTGAGCTGCTGGATGATATTTGTCGTCTGATCGTCGAAAGCGGCGGCTACCTCATGGCTTGGGTTGGCTACGCTGAAAATGACAGCAAAAAGACCGTGCGCGCGGTCGCCCGATCCGGCTACGAAGATGGCTATCTGGAAAAAGTGAAGGTCTCCTGGGATAGCAGCACCGATATCGGTCAAGGACCGACAGGCCGTGCTATTTGTACCGGGCAAACCCAGGTCAACCAGAATGTGCTGACCAATCCCCGCATGGAACCATGGCGCATAGCAGCCGTGCAGCGTGGTTTTCGCGCCTCAATAGCGCTGCCCCTGGGGCGAGATGATGCGATATTTGGATCGCTGACTGTGTATGCGGCAGAACCCGACGCCTTCGGTGCGGAAGAGGTTTCGTTGCTGGAGGAACTTGCCTCGAACCTGGCTTTTGGCATTCATGTGCACCGTACGCGCCTGCAGAGGGAAGCGGCAATCGCTGCCAATCAGGCCAAGAGCTCGTTCATCGCCAACATGTCCCACGAGATACGCACACCGCTCAATGCCATCAGTGGCATGGTTCATTTGCTCAAGCGATCAGGGGTGACGCCAGATCAGGAAGACAAGCTGGCAAAGATAGACATCGCGGGCCAACACCTTCTGCAAATTATCAATGCGGTACTCGATCTGTCCAAAATCGAGGCAGAGAAGCTCGTACTGGAAGAAAAGCCCATCAATATTCCGGCGCTGCTCAACAATGCCGCCACCATGATCAGCGACAAGGCGAAGGCGAAAAAAATCGCGCTGGTGGTGAAGGCTTTTCCCGCCAACATGCATCTCCTGGGAGATGAAACGAGATTGCAGCAAGCCCTGCTGAATTACTTGTCGAATGCGGTGAAGTTTACGCAGGCGGGCGAGATCGAACTGTCTTGCGCAGTCATTGAGACGCGAAGCGATGACGTCAAGGTTCGCATTCAGGTCAGGGATACCGGCATCGGTATTGCACCCGAGATTCTGCCCAAGCTGTTTTCAGCCTTTGAGCAGGCAGACAATTCGATGACCCGAAAATACGGCGGGACAGGCCTGGGACTGGCCATCACCAAGGAAATCGCCCGCTTGATGGAGGGCGAGGCAGGTGCTGAAAGCACGCCGGGCCAGGGCAGCACTTTCTGGCTGACGGCGCGATTAAAGCGCTCGCCAGTCGTCGAAGTGGAAGACGAGCCCATCGAGTCTGAAAAGGTCGAAGCCGCCTTGATCCGGAATTTTTCCGGACGATCTGTTTTGCTGGTTGAAGATGAACCCATCAACCAGGAAATAGCACGGATGTATCTGGAGTGTGTCGATTTCCAGGTCGATGTCGCCTGCGATGGCATCGATGCCATCGCAATGTCAAAAGCCAAAGCCTACGATCTGATCCTGATGGACATGCAGATGCCGCGCATGGATGGGCTGGAAGCAACACGGCAAATCCGGCAGCTCCCTGACTATCTTGAAACGCCCATCATCGCAATGACCGCCAACGCTTTCCTGGACGATAGGCAACATTGCATGGAGGCCGGCATGTCGGACTTCATCGCCAAACCGGTCAGCCCGGACATTCTCTTTGCCACCCTGCTCAAGAATCTGCAGGGCTCGAAGGCTTGAGATAACTTATTCCCGGCCGGGCATGGTCACATTGTCGACAAGGTGACATCGACCACGCCACCGATCACCAGGAACTCGTCCTCGCCCTGCAAAACGCCGGGCAGCAGGCCGCAGTGGAAGAAAATCTTGCTCAGGGGAATATCGACTTCAAGGATGTAGTCGCCGAATTCGCAGGCGCGCTCGCGGCTGCAGGTGAATGAATTGAGGTTGTTGAGGAGGACGACGTGGTGGCCGCCCTCCCCTTTGCTGAGCACTTCGTGATCGGCCAGGCGATTGACGCCACGATAGAGCGTGACATGGCGGGCGCCATGATGGCGCTGGGCGAGTTCGAACTGGCAGAAGGTGTAGAGCAGGTCGAGCTGGGCCTCAAGGGCATTGGTGCCGTAGAGGCCGTGCGAGCGCATTTCCTGGTAGCGCCGATAGCCGTCGCCCGCCGGGTCGCGCAGCGGCTGGCCGTGGTAGCGCGGCATGAGGCCGAAACGCGATTCGACCCAGCCCTTGAGAACGGCGCCTTCGCGGCTGTCGGCATCGAAGCTCCAGCCACGAACCATACGGATGTAGTTGGCCTTGGCCCTTGTTTTCCGATGGCCGTGCGCATCGCCGCTCAGGCCGATCTCTTCGGGCCGCTCGAGGCGGAAATGCACGGTCAGATAATCGCGAAAGACCTCGGCGCGCGCCGCCGGTGAGGCGGCCGCCAGGCGCCGGAAGAGATCGCCATGCAACTCGGCCACACCGTCGATCAATAGAGGGCTGGGATATTGCTGGTAGGTCAGGCCGCCGAGCACAACGGCCGGCAGGTTGCAGCGATTGATCGGCAGGCGGGCATCGCGCGGCAGTGTCGCTGAGGGTGGGACTTTCTCGCTTGCATTGTCGTCACCCCTACAAATCATAGGGACATTGTCGGATGCATCGATCCCGACAAAAGCCGGCTCATTTTCTATTTTCATTTAATAATCAATCGATTACGGTCTGCCAGTCGACCTGGCACGCTACGTGCAGAAGGTGAGGTGCGACTCTCAAAGATTCCTTCGCAAATCGACTGACAGACTAAGGAGATTACACCATGGCTAAACTGCGTCAATGCGCCATCTACGGCAAAGGCGGCATCGGCAAGTCGACCACCACCCAGAATCTGGTGGCGGCACTCGCTGAATCCGGCAAGAAAGTAATGATTGTTGGCTGCGATCCGAAAGCCGACTCGACCCGCCTGATCCTGCATAGCAAGGCTCAGACCACCGTTATGCACCTGGCTGCTGAAGCCGGCTCGGTGGAAGACCTCGAACTCGAGGACGTCCTTTCCGTCGGTTTCGGCGGCATCAAGTGCGTTGAATCCGGTGGCCCGGAACCCGGCGTCGGCTGTGCTGGCCGCGGCGTTATCACCGCCATCAACTTCCTTGAAGAAGAAGGCGCCTATGACGAAGAACTCGACTTCGTTTTCTACGACGTGCTGGGTGACGTGGTCTGCGGCGGTTTCGCCATGCCGATCCGCGAAAACAAGGCGCAGGAAATCTACATCGTCTGTTCCGGCGAAATGATGGCCATGTACGCTGCCAACAACATTGCCAAGGGTATCGTGAAGTATGCGAACTCCGGTTCTGTCCGTCTGGCTGGCCTGATCTGCAACAGCCGCAACACCGACCGCGAAGACGAACTGATAATGGCTCTGGCTTCCCGCCTGGGCACCACCATGATCCACTTCGTGCCGCGTGACAACGCTGTTCAGCACGCTGAAATCCGCCGCATGACCATGGTCGAATACGATCCGAAGCACAAGCAGGCTGACGAATATCGCCAGCTCGCCAACAAGATCGTCAACAACACCAACTTCGTCATCCCGACTCCGATCGAGATGGAAGAGCTGGAAGAGCTGCTGATGGAATTCGGCATCATGGAAGCGGAAGACGAGTCCATCGTCGGCCAGACCGCTGCCGAACTGGCTGCTGCTGCCGCCTAAGTTGTGCAAGACACGGCGGGGAAGCCAAAGCCCCCCGCCACTTTCAACCAGCACGTCGGCCACAGATTGGTGGCGGCGTCAGGAGGAAAACATGACGACCTTGTCTCGCGAAGAAACCGAAGCCCTCATTGCCGAGGTGCTTGAGGTTTATCCGGAAAAAGCCCAGAAGGACCGCGCCAAGCATCTCGCGGTCAATGATCAAACCATTGAACAATCCAAGAAGTGCATCACTTCCAACCGCAAGTCCCTGCCCGGCGTCATGACCATTCGTGGTTGTGCCTATGCTGGCTCCAAGGGCGTGGTCTGGGGTCCGATCAAGGACATGATCCACATCTCCCACGGCCCTGTCGGTTGCGGTCAGTATTCCCGCGCCGGGCGTCGTAACTACTATGTCGGCACGACCGGCATCGATACTTTCGGCACGATGAACTTCACCTCCGATTTCCAGGAGAAGGACATCGTTTTCGGCGGCGACAAGAAACTGGCCAAGCTGATCGAAGAAATCGAACAACTCTTTCCGCTGCACAAGGGTATCTCGGTCCAGTCCGAATGCCCGATCGGCCTCATCGGTGACGACATCGAGTCGGTCTCCAAGAAGGCTGCCGCCGCCATCGACAAGCCGGTTGTCCCGGTTCGTTGCGAAGGCTTCCGCGGTGTTTCCCAGTCCCTCGGCCACCACATCGCCAACGACGCGATCCGTGACTGGGTGCTCGACAAGCGCGATGGCGCCGCCTTCGAATCGACCCCCTACGATGTGGCCATCATTGGTGACTACAACATCGGCGGCGATGCCTGGGCTACCCGCATCCTGCTCGAAGAGATGGGCCTGCGTGTCGTGGCTCAGTGGTCCGGCGACGGCACCATTGCCGAAATGATGAACACGCCGAAGGTCAAGCTGAACCTTCTGCACTGCTACCGTTCGATGAACTACATCTCCCGTCACATGGAAGAGAAGTACGGCATTCCTTACCTGGAATACAACTTCTTCGGCCCGACGAAGATCGTCGAATCCTGCCGCAAGATCGCTGCCTTCTTCGATGACACCGTCAAGGCCAAGACCGAAGCCATGATCGCGCGCTACCAGCCGATGATGGACGAGATCATCGCCAAGTACAAACCGCGTCTCGAAGGCAAGAAGGTCATGCTCTACGTC
>CAIYYE010000048.1 GCA_903930395.1 uncultured beta proteobacterium | reverse complement strand
GGTTGATCGGCGCCTCAAGAATGCCCTGCAGCTTGAGCTGGCGGTATATCGCGCGCCTGGCGTCCGGGAACATCAGCGCCGCTTCGGCATTGGCCTCGGCGAAGACGTCATGAACGCGCTGCTTGACCTCGTTCGAACGGACCAGCAGAAAGTTCCACGGCTGCATGAAGCCGACCGACGGCGCGTGGTGAGCCGCCATCAGCACGCGGCCGAGCAGATCATCGGGGACGGGTGTCGGCAGAAACTGGCCGCGCACGTCGCGGCGGCTGAAAATGGCCTGATAGACCGCCGCCCGGTCAGCGTCGGAAAAAGCTTGCGCCTGCGGCGCGGATGGATTTTCCATGGATTCCCCTTCTGGAACATTGCCTGTGGCAGAAATCCGTCACTGGGGCACCTGGAGACATCGCCCGAAACCAATTTCGGGCCGGAGCGATGGTGCCATAATTGCCAACTTTTTACACATTTGCCCGCTATGTCCTGTTCTTCCCTGATGGTCCAAGGCACTACCTCCGATGCCGGCAAGACGACGCTGGTTGCGGCGCTGTGCCGTATCCTGCAGCGGCGCGGCGTGCGCGTTGCGCCGTTCAAGCCGCAGAACATGGCGCTCAATTCTGCCGTGACGGTCGATGGTGGCGAGATAGGGCGGGCCCAGGCCTTGCAGGCGCAGGCTTGCGGCCTGGCGCCACAGACCGATTTCAATCCGGTGCTCTTGAAGCCGACGACGGACAAGCAGGCGCAGGTCATCATTCATGGCAAGGTAGCCTTCGATCTCGATGCCAAGGCTTATCACGACTACAAGCCGCGGGCGATGGGCGCGGTGCTTGAGTCGTGGGCGCGGCTGACGGCGGCGTACGACTGTGTGGTGGTCGAAGGGGCCGGGTCGCCGGCGGAAATCAATCTGCGTGACCGCGACATCGCCAACATGGGCTTTGCCGAAGCGGTTGATTGCCCGGTCATCCTGATCGCCGATATCGACCGGGGCGGGGTGTTTGCCCATCTCGTCGGTACGCTCGATCTGCTTTCGCCATCCGAGCAGAACCGGGTCAAGGGTTTTGTCATCAACCGTTTCCGTGGCGACATCGCTTTGCTCGAGTCCGGCCTGAGCTGGCTGGAAGAGCGCACTGGCAAGCCGGTTCTCGGTGTCTTGCCCTATCTGCAAGGCCTCATGCTCGATGCCGAGGACGCCATTGCAACGGCGGCCGTCGACGGGAAAAAAGCGGCAAAACTCAAGGTCATCGCGCCGGCTTATCCCCGCGTTTCCAATCACAACGACCTCGATCCGCTGCGCCTCCATCCGGAAGTTGATTTCCGCTGGATAGGTCCGGGCGAAACCCCGCCCGCCGCAGATCTGATTGTCCTGCCCGGCTCCAAGGCGGTGCGTGCCGATATCGACTGGCTGCGTGAAAAGGGCTGGGCGAAGGCTATCCAGAAACATTTGCGCTACGGTGGCAAGGTCGTCGGCCTGTGCGGCGGCTACCAGATGCTGGGCCGGATGATCCACGATCCGCAGGGACTGGAGGGCCAGCCGGGCAGCACACAGGGGCTGGCGGTGCTCGATGTTGAAACGACGCTGGAGACCGAGAAGCAATTGCGGAATGTGAGTGGTCACTTGTCGCTGCCGGGTCAGCCAGCCATGGCAGGCTATGAGATTCATCTGGGCGTGACGCGGGGCGAGGGGCTGGCGCACAGCGCCATCCGGTTGGCCGATGGTCGCCACGATGGCGCCATTTCAGCCGACGGTCAGGTTTTTGCCACGTACTGCCACGGTGTTTTCGACCATCCTGAAGCCTTGACGGCACTGCTCTCCTGGGCCGGCATGGCTGAAAGCGAACAGGTCGATTTCGCGGCTCGGCGCGAGGCCGATCTCGATCGCTTGGCCGATTCGGTCGAGGCCTCCCTGGACTGGCAAAAAATGGATGCCCTGCTCATGGCGCACCGCCTGGTCTGAGCGCAGGAGCGGACGCCGGGGAGGGACCTTCGCCTGATCAAGCTGCGGCGCTCGGCCCTTCGCTTCGGGGTTCCTCGTGTTTGATGCGCTGGAGTGCCACCTGGCGCTGGATTTCCCGCAGGTCTTTTTCCCGACCATGCAGTGCATATTGGGCGCGCAGGGTGGCGAACACTTTTTTGGCGTCGGCACCGGCCATCAGTTGCTCCGCATGCAGGTCAGCCAGTTCGTTATCTTTGAGGCCGAGGGCGGCGCGCATGATATCGACCCGGTGCGTTGCATCGAAGTCGGCACTGAGCAGGGCCGGGCGCAGTCCGACAAAGCGCGGTGTGCCTTTCTCGACGGAACTGATGGCGAGCAGAGCGGCGAAGCTGGCCTGCTCGGTCAAGGCCATTTTTTGCACCTCGGCGTCGCGTATGCCCAGCAGCACCTTCTCGGCTGTGATCTTGTCGCCGGCATTGACATGGCTGCGGGCGATGGCCAGCCTGTCCTCGGCTGAAATGGCACCGGGCATGGTGTCGTTGGCGATGACGTCGGCCATCGCCGCCAGTGCCACGTCGGTATCACCATTCAGCGTGGCAGCTTCGGCCAGCAGGCGCTTGCGGAGATAGTTGCGGGGCGTTTTCCGGGCGATTTCGTCGAGAATTTGCTGGGCTTCGCCGTGTTCGCCCTGGGCCATGCAGATGCTGGCCTTGAGATCGCCGGCATCGAAGAAATTCGGTGTGGTGGCGACTACCCGGTCGATTTCCTGGCGGGCCTCCTGCAGGCGATTCTGTTTGTGCAGCGAACGGGCGACGCCGGCTCGAGCCCACGGGAATTCGTAGTTTTCGAGGATGTCGCGATACGCGCTTTCGGCCGATTTCGCATCGCCGCTGGCGAGAAAGACCTCGGCCCGCTGACGCAGGATCTCGAAGCGATACGGCCGCCCGGCTTCACTGGCGCCGGTCGCTTCAAGTATGGCCAGCGCCCGGGCGTATTCCTGCTTGCGTTTCTCCTTGTAATAGGCGGAGAAGAACTGCTTTTTGGCAACGATGCGCTCAAGTCGCAACAGCAGTTTGTCCGGTGAAAACGGCTTGATGATGTAATCGTCAGGGATCAGTTCGACGGCAGAAACAACCTGTTCGTAGGATTGTTCACCGGTGACCATCATGAAGATCGTTTCGTCGGCGAGCAGGCTGAAGCGCCGTAGCTCCTCCAGCAATTGCTGGCCGGAGCGGCCGTCACCCAGCATGTAGTCGCACAGAATGATGTCGGGGGCATTATTGCGGATACGAAAAATCGCATCCTGGTAGTTGGTGGCGAATTCGACCAGGAAGGCGCCCAATTGCTGGGCGACGGTGCGCAGGGCATCGCGGGCCTGGGGCTGATCGTCGATAACGAGGAAGCGTTTTTTGCTGTAGTCGACCATCAGGGCAGGCGAAGCTCGAAACAGGCGCCGCCCAGTGCCCCGTTGTTGCTTAAATGCAGACTGCCCTGCCGCTCCCGGCGATGGTGCAGGCGGGCCAGGCGCTCGGCAACCATCAGCCCGGTGCCTTGTGTCGGCGGTAGGGAGGCAAAGCCCGGTCCGTCGTCCTCGACGCGCAGGCAAAGCCAGCCATCGTTCGTCGTGGCGCTCAGGCGAACGGTCTGGCGGGCATAACGGCCGGCATTCTGGACGGCATTGTTGAGCATGTCGGTGATCAGGTCGCGGTCGAGAGGCCATTCGTCGAAGACGGCGCAATCGACGTCGAGGGTTACCTTGCGGACGGCAAGATGCTTGTGCTGGGCGAGCATGACTTCGGCGCAGATGTCGCCGACGATGGCTGGCGTGATGGCGGCGACGGCATCCTGGCGCAGCAGATGGTAGGCGGTCAGGGTTCGCGACAGGCGCGTGGCAGCCGATTCGATGGCGTAGCGGGCTTCCGCCATTTCGATGCCGTGAGCGGCCTCGCTGGCGGCAATCAGCGATTCGGCGATGAATAGCTGATTTTTGGCGTCATGGACACCCGACGCGAGGATGTCGAGCAGTTTATGCATGCCTTGTCTCCGGCTCTGTTTTGCCGAAGCATAACCCGTCAGGCTGTCGAGCGCAGCGTGTAAGCGAGACAAAGGCGCAGCGGGATGGCTGCGGCGGTAAACAGATCAGTCAGTTCGCCCGTGCTCAGCGTCGCCGGCATGACGCTGACGCGGCCGTTCCCGACCTCGAAAACCGGGGTTTCGAGCAAGGCCCGACGGGCCGATTCCAGCGCGGCGATGGTTTCGCCATCCAGACTCGTGCTCGACAGTACGAGAAAGTGGATGGCCGGGGCAGGGACGCTGGTCAGCGGGTCGCTGTCGGCCGAACGGGGCAGTGGTGTGCTGCGTACGCGGGTGTCTTCCTCGATGCGCCAGGGCCAGATGTAGAGGCCGGGGGCGGCTTCGGGGCGGCTGATGCGGACGGGCAGGGTGGCGTGTTTTTCGAGGACCTGGCACAAGGCGGTCAGGCGGGTGAAGAGGGGCATGGCGTTCTCCTGAACGTGCCGGGTGGCCGGTCAGGCTAGCACAAAGCAGCTTGGGCGGCTGTCTGCTTCAGGGAGAGTGGCAAACCGGCGGCGACCAGCGTGACCTGCTCGCAGACTGCTGCGACGCGCTGGTTGAGCCGGCCCTGCTCGTCGGCGAAGAGGCGCGACACCGGGTGCATGGGCACGATGCCCCAGCCGACTTCGTTGGAGACCAGAATGATGTGGCCGGGCAATTTCGGCAGCATGTCGATCAGCGCCGCCGTTTCGTCGCGAAACAGCGGGCAGGCGATGGCTTCGCCGGCTTCGGCCTGGGCCGCCGCCTGGCCGGCGAAAAGCAGGTTGGACAGCCAGAGGGTCAGGCAATCGATCAGGACGCAGGTGTCCGGCGCCGCCAGTTCGCGCAGGCGGGCGGCAAGGTGCAGGGTTTCTTCGACGCAGCCCCAGTCGGCCGGGCGGCGTTCGCGATGATGGGCGACGCGACGCGCCATTTCGCCATCGAGCGCCTGGGCGGTGGCGAGGTAGATGACCTTGAGATTGGATTCGCGGGCGCGTTGTTCGGCCAGCAGGCTCTTGCCGGAGCGGGCGCCGCCGAGGATCAGTTCTTTCATGGAGCGAACTGTAGGTGATTGCGCCCCTCGCCGGCAAGCCGGATAATGCCTCCGATTCGACGTAACGGAACCCGGTGCAAATCCGGGGCGGGCCCGCCGCTGTAATCGGGGACGGAAGCTGCACGATGCCACTGGTGAAAGCCGGGAAGGCGCAGCAAACCGGCTGATCCGAAAGCCAGAAGACGTGTCGAGTCCTCTCGGGAAGCCTGTGGACAGGGTTTCGCGGCAGTGCTTTGGCGATTTTCGCCCAGCCATGTCGCGAGGCCCTTTTTCTTTTGGAGAATCGGATGCATTCGTTTCAGATTACAGCCCCCGACCGGGCCATTGAAGCCTCGCTGATCAACAAGGTTGACCGCAAGACCAAGCCGCTTGGTGCGCTCGGTCTGCTCGAACGCACGGCGATCAAAGTCGGCCTGATCCAGCAGCGGCTCGATCCGCAGTTCAGCCAGCCGCATCTGCTCGTTTTTGCC
>CAIYYE010000047.1 GCA_903930395.1 uncultured beta proteobacterium | reverse complement strand
CCGTGGCCCTCGAAGGTATCGGCATAGCGGTTGATGTTGTGCTTGAGGTAGAAGCCGCGGAAGAAGGCATCGCCCTGATCGAGATAGACCGCCACATGCCAGGGCACGACGATGGCCAGAAAGAGCAGCCAGCCGGGCCAGAAGAAAACCGCTTTGAGCCAGTCACGCCAGGCACCGGCGGACACGAAAAATAGGCCACTGATGAGCAGGGGGAAAAAGACGGCAACCGGCCCCTTGGCGAGGAAACCGAGGCCGAGCGCGGCATAGACGCCGAACAACAGGCGCCGGGTCTGAGTACGGCTCTTGCCCTGTCGGCAGGCGCAGAAAAAATCGTAGATGCCGAACATGGCCAGCGCGATGAGCAGGTTGAGCAGGGCGTCGGCAATCGCCGCCTTGGCGATGAAGCCGACGACCAGCGTCAGGCTCATGACCAGCGCGGCAGTCTGCGCCGTGACCTGATTAGCGTGACGCAGGCAGAAGCGGAACAGGGCAAAGACCCAGAGCAGCGCAAAAATGATCGATGGCAGCCGGAAGCCGATCTCGCTGACGCCAAGCACAGCCACCGAGGCGGCCTGCGCCCAATAGATGAGGATGGGCTTGTCGTGGCGCGGGGCGTCGTTGAGGGTCGGCGAAACCAGATTGCCGCGCGCCATCATCTCGCGCGTCGCTTCCGAAAAGGCCCCCTCGTCCACATCGGTCAGCGGCAGGCTGTAAGCGTTCAGGAAGAAGGCAAGAAACAGCGCCAGCAGGAGACTGAAGGGCGACAGCAGGAAACGCTCGACAGAGAGGGGCAGTGATCGAAATTGCATCGCGGCATTATAAAGCGCGACGCCCCATCCCGGTGCGGCTGAAACTTGGCTTGACGATGGCACGGTCGACGCCTAAATTCAGCCAAACTTGAAACCCACCCTTCCGGGAAAAATTATGCAAATCGGCACCCCGCTCTCCCCTTCCGCCACCCGCGTCATGCTGCTCGGCGCTGGCGAGCTCGGCAAGGAAGTGATCATTGCGCTGCAACGCCTGGGGGTCGAAGTGATTGCGGTCGACCGTTATGAGAATGCCCCCGGCCATCAGGTGGCCCATCGCGCCCACGTCATATCGATGACCGACGGCGCGGCGCTGCGTCGTCTGGTGGAGTTGGAAAAACCGCATCTGATCGTGCCGGAAATCGAGGCCATCGCCACCGACATGCTGGTCGATATCGAAGCGGCCGGCCTGGCCGAAGTCATCCCGACCGCCCGCGCCGCCCGTCTCACGATGAACCGCGAAGGCATCCGCCGACTCGCCGCCGAGGAACTCGGGCTGCCCACCTCGCCCTACCAGTTCGCCGATTCGCTGGCCGAACTGCAGGCGGCCATCGACAAGGGGATCGGCTACCCGTGCATCGTCAAACCGACCATGTCGTCGTCGGGCAAGGGGCAGTCGCTGCTGCGCGGCCCGGAGGATGTGCAGAAAGCCTGGGACTATGCGGCGAGCGGTGGCCGGGTCAATCAGGGACGAGTCATCGTCGAGGGATTCATAGACTTCGATTACGAAATCACCCTGCTCACCGTCCGCGCCCGCAACGCAGCCGGCGAGGTGGTGACGCACTTCTGCGAGCCGATCGGTCATATCCAGGTGGCGGGCGACTATGTCGAGTCCTGGCAGCCCCAGGCGATGACGCCAGCCGCCTTGGGCCGTGCCCAGGAAATCGCCGCTGCGGTGACCGGCAACCTCGGCGGACGCGGCCTGTTCGGCGTCGAGCTGTTCGTCAAGGGCGACATGGTCTGGT
>CAIYYE010000046.1 GCA_903930395.1 uncultured beta proteobacterium | reverse complement strand
GGTCACGTCGATTCTGCCGCTGACCGCAACAGCCTCCTGCAGAATCAGGTCCATATTCTCGGCCTTGGCCAACTCGACGATGGCCAGATTGGCCTTCTCGAGGATGGCCGACGTCTCTTCGTTCTGACGAATCTTCAGGTCTTCCTGGAAGACCTGCTCCCGGCGCTGCAGGTTGACCGACATCTCGCTCAATTCCAGCTCCGCGGCTCGCCGCTGGGCATCGGACAGCGTCCTGGCCTTCTCGGCCAGCGCCGCCTGTCGGGACTTGAGGTTGCTCTCCATGCGCAGGAGCTCCTGGCGGCGCCCGTCGAACTCGTCCTGCATCTTCTTGCTGACCTTGATGGCCGCAGGCGCCTCACGAAATACGCGTTCCAGATTGACATACCCGATCTTCAGTTCCTCGGCGTGCGCCGTCAGAAAAAGAGGACCGGTCAACAGACAGGCAAGTAGTACGCGCTGCAATCCCTTGAGCATGAAACACCTCGGCATTAAAAACAGGACGATTGTAATTGGCCCGACAGTCATTTCACCAACGACCGTGCGACGAAACAATCAGGCAAGCATTATCCGTTACCGGATATCAAAACTCACAGCCCCAAAAATCAAACTTCGATCCTCGGTGATCGATAGTCGCCAGTCAATCACCGCTATCATCGACAGCGCCCAGGCGCCTGTCCAGTCGCTCGTCCGGATTGGCAAAATAGCAGTTGAGTGCCTCCTTGAGGTTTTCGACCGCCTCGCCCTTGGTCAGTCCGTCGGTTGATATGTCCAGTTCGATGCAACGGGCGACGAAAATGCCGTCTTCCAGATCAACAGTGAAATTCAGCTTTTCTGCCATGCGTAAATCCTGCCATCTATTTTTTGCCGAGCCGCCAGACCCTACGACGCCGCCAATTTACATTAATAAATATTTCCCGCCTTCTCAGAGCAGCGCCACAACGGTAGAGTGCGCGTCTTACATTGTTTCGCTCAATCGCTTCTCGCAGTCACGCCCTGTCGCCGGGGGCAATAAAAAAGCGCCCCGAAAGGCGCTTGATTATTTGGTTGCTGGCGGAGAGGGTGGGATTCGAACCCACGGTACCTTGCAGTACGCCTGATTTCGAATCAGGTACATTCGACCACTCTGCCACCTCTCCGCAGCGGCCGGCATAATAGCACAAAGATGCACTGGATAAACCGTCTATCACTGCTCATTGCCTGTTTTTTTATCGCCAGTTGTGGCGATAGCGGATCACGCCTGCCCTTCCCGACGCCGGCCCGGCAAGATCTTGTGGTCCTGACCCAGCCGGGGCTGCTGACCTACGATACGGACGACAACGATAACCCGGTCGGGCTTGAATACGATCTGGCGCAGATTTTTGCTCAGGAACTTGGCGTTTCCGTCAAATTCGAGGTCGTCGAGCCTGAAGAGCTTGAGGAGCGACTGGACAAGGAGAGATACCACCTTGCGGCAGCATGGCTCTCACCGGGCAGCGACCCGAGCGTTCAGGCTACGCCCCCGATCTTTCTGACACGCGACATCCTCGTCCAGCACGATGCCTCGCTCCCGCTCACCGAACTGGCCCAACTGGCCGGCAAGGAGGTTCACGTCATGGCCGCATCGCGGCAGGCGGCGACATTGCAGCGCCTGGCCAAAAGCACGCCGGGGATCAAGGTCGTCGAATACAGCGATGGTGACATCCTCGACCTGCTCGATAACCTGGGCAACCAGAGCATCCGCTACGTCGCCATTGACGAAAGTTTCGCCGACATTGCGAACCAGTTCGTCCCCAACCTGCGGACCTCCCTGCCCCTGAGCGAGACACAGCCGGTGGTCTGGCAACTGGGCCGCCACCCGAACCCGGAACTCCGGGCCAGGCTCAATGCGTTTATCGAGCGCGTCCAGCACGACGGCACGCTGGCCCGACTGGAGGACCGCTACCTTGGCCATGTCCGGCGACTGACCCAGAGCGATGTCGTCAAGTTTCTCGGCGAGGTGGAAGCCACCCTGCCCAAGTTCCGCAAGTTCTTCCTGGCTGCCCAGGCGCTGACCGGCATCGACTGGCGGCTGATCGCTGCCGTCGCCTACCATGAGTCGAACTGGGACCCGAACGCCACCAGTTTCACCAATGTGCGCGGCATCATGATGCTCACCGAAGACACGGCCGACCGCCTACAGGTGACCAACCGGCTCGATCCGAGCGAAAGCATCCTGGCCGGCGCCCGTTACATCAACCTGCTCAAGGAATTGCTGCCCGAGGAGGTCGAAGAGCCGGATCGCACCTGGCTGGCGCTGGCCGCCTACAACATCGGCCCCGGCCATTTCAACAGCGCCCGACAACTGGCCAGACAGCTCAAGGCCGACCCCAACTCCTGGTACGACATGAAGCGCGTCTTGCCCAAGCTGGCCCAGCCAAAATATTTCCGCCAATTGAAATCGGGTCGGGCGCGGGGTGGCGAGGCGGTCATCCTGGTCGAAAACATCCGCAGCTATTACGACATCCTGCTGCGCAACGCCGAACCATTCGCACCGACACCATCGGCGGCCGAAGGTCTGAAACGGCTGGTCATCGAGATCGAAGAGCGGCGCAAGGCCTACACCAAGCGGATCAGCGCCGCCAAATCCATCTCGGCGACCGAAAAGGACGACAGCGCCAGCGAAAAGCTGCGTCTGCCGACCATAGGACAGGACGTCAGCCCGGCCCGCCCGGCCGACAAGGAATAAGCCGGAACAAGCCGGCCAGCCCCTCGTCAGATGGCCGTGAGGACTTCCAGCCCGCCCATGTAGGGGCGCAACACGGCCGGCACGGTGACGCTGCCGTCGGCATTCTGGAAGTTCTCGAGGATCGCCACCAAGGTACGGCCAACGGCCAGGCCGGAACCGTTCAGCGTATGGCACAACTCCGGCTTGTTCTTGTCGTTGCGGAATCGCGCCTGCATGCGTCGGGCCTGGAAGGCGCCGAAGTTGGAGCAGGAGGAAATCTCGCGGTAGGTATTCTGGGCCGGCAGCCAGACTTCAAGGTCATAGGTCTTGGCGGCAGAGAAGCCCATGTCACCCGAACACAGCGCCATGCGGCGATAGGGCAATTCAAGCTTTTCAAGGATGATTTCGGCGTGGCGGGTCAGGGCTTCGTGCGCCTCGGCCGATTGCTCGGGATGCACGACCTGGACCAACTCGACCTTGTCGAACTGGTGCTGGCGGATCATGCCGCGCACGTCGCGCCCGCCCGAACCAGCTTCGGAACGGAAGCACGGTGTGTGACAGACGAACTTGAGCGGCAGGGCTTCCGCCGCGATGATTTCATCGCGCACGATGTTGGTGACCGGCACTTCGGCGGTCGGAATCAGGTAAAGCGGGTCCTGGTCGCCGCGCAGCACCTTGAACAGGTCTTCCTCGAATTTCGGCAGCTGGCCGGTGCCGTACAGGCTGGCGGCATTGACGAGGTAAGGCGCATAGAGTTCGGTGTAGCCGTGATCAGCCGTATGCGTGTCGAGCATGAACTGGGCAAGCGCCCGGTGCAGGCGTGCCAGACCGCCCTTGAGCAACGAAAAGCGCGAACCGGCGATTTTGGCCGCGGTGGTGAAATCAAGCTGACCGAGTTGCTCACCGACGTCGGTGTGATCCTTGACCGGGAAATCGAAATTGCGCGGCGTACCCCAGCGTTTGATCTCGACATTGCCGGTTTCGTCGGCACCAACCGGTACCGTTTCATCCGGAATATTCGGCAGCGCGGCGAGAATGCCATTGAAACGCTCCAGCAACTCGCCGAGGCGGACTTCCGATGCCTTCAGTTCATCGCCTATGGCACCGACTTCGGACATCACCCCGGAAGCATCCTCGCCCTTGCCCTTCAACATGCCGATCTGCTTCGAGAGCGAATTACGCTGGGCCTGCAGTTCCTGCGTACGGGTCTGCAGCGTCTTGCGCTCGGCTTCGAGGGCCGAGAATTCGGTGAAATCGATAGGCTTGCCTCGCTTGGCCAGGCCTGCGGCGACAGCGTCGAGATTGGAGCGAAGTTGTTGGATGTCGAGCATGGTGCACCTGCGTATTGGTCAGCCCGTCATTATACGCGAGGGACCAAGCTGGTCGGGACACGCGGGCATCAGCATTGTCAGCACGGGCAGACGATTTTAGGTACCATCGAGGCCATAAGAAAACATATCCGACTTTGCCCGCGCACGCTCGGAGACCGCAATGGAAAGCTCATTTCCCGTTGCCCGGCATTGGCTCAGCCAAGCCGCTTTGTTCTTTCGCTGTTTTGCCGCGCTCTGTCTCGTCGGCACCTTTCCGCTGGCCCAGGCCGGTGACCTGAGCAAGGCCGATATCGAGCGGCGCTTCCTGCCGCCCCTGCACGTGCAGGAAAAGCTCAGCCAGATTCCTGCCTGGCCGCTGACCAGCGAACTCGAACCGGAAGGCGGGCCGGTCGGTTATGTCTTCGAGTCGATCGACCTCGCGCCCATCCCCGGCTTTGAAGGGACGCCGATGAATTTCCTGGTCGCCATCGACCGCAAGGGAAATTTCATGAATGTCGAACTGCTGCGCCAGCACGAACCGGTCTTTCTCGGTGGCCTGGGCGAAGCGCCGCTGCGCGAATTCGTCACCCAGTACGCCAACCGCAACATCAAGCAGCAGTTCATGATCGCCCTCAATGCTGCGCGCAACCACACCGGCCCGGTCGAGCAGCGCAGCGACCAGACGACACTCGACGGCGTTGCCAAGGCCACCGCCTCGGTGCGTATCGTCAACCAGAGCGTGCTCGGCGCCGCCCTCGAAGTCGCCCGCGCCAAACTCGGCTTTGCCGACCGCAGCAAGCGCGGCCCGGCCGCCCAGGTACGCAGCGATGTCACCGAAACGCCAAGCTTTGCCGAGATGCTCAAGAACGGCATGGTCGGCCACCTGCGTCTGAGCAATGCCGAGGTGGAAAAACTATTCGTCGGTACCGACGGCGCCGGGGTCGACG
>CAIYYE010000045.1 GCA_903930395.1 uncultured beta proteobacterium | reverse complement strand
GTGCTGCATGGCGCTCGATGCGGCGTACCGGCAAGGCATCATCCATCGCGACATCAAGCCGGCCAACATCATGATCGCCGCCAACGACGAGCCGAAAATCGCCGATTTCGGCCTGGCGCTGAACATGAACAAGGACATGGACCGCGACTCGACCTTCATCATGGGCGTCGGCTCGCCGGCCTACATGTCGCCGGAACAGATCAAGGGCTATCCACTCAATCAGAAGACCGATCTTTATTCGCTCGGCGTCCTGATGTTCCAGCTGCTTACCGGGCGCCTGCCGTTTCGTGCCAACAACCAGGCAACACTGGTCTATCGCATCATCAATACCGATGCGCCGGCCGTTACGGCCCTCAACCCGAATCTGCCGGAAGGCCTCAACGCCATCATGCGTCGGGCGCTGGAGAAGGATCTTTACAGCCGTTACCGCAACGGCGCCGAGATGGCCAAGGACCTCTCGGCAGTGCGCTACCAGATGCTCGACGAGGATCAGACGGCGCAGGACACCCAGCATTTCGAAACCTTGCGCGGCCTCGATTTCTTTGTCGAATTTGAAAATGTCGAAATCTGGGAAGTGTTGCGTGTCTCGGTCTGGCGCGAGGTGCTGCCCAATGTTGCGCTGATCCGCGAAGGAGAGCGGAGCAAATTCTTCGGCATCATCATCAGCGGGTCCGTCGAAATATCGGTCCAGGGCAAAGCCCTGTGCCGTCTGGGTCGCAGTGAGCCGATCGGCGAGGTGGCCTATCTCCACCCCTCCAGCGATCAACGCTTTTCGACGGCGGTAACGCTTGAACCGACGCTCTTCCTCGAAGTCAATGCAGCGGCGCTCGCCCTATCCTCGGAAGAGTTGCTCGAGCGGATGCGCAATGCGCTGCTCGGACGACTGATCAAACGCATGCGGGAAGTCAATCGCATCGCTGCGGCGCTAGGCCAGCCAGCGGTCCGTGCCGAGTCGGCCGCTGGCTCCGGCCCGTCATCGCGCCCGGCCGGCGGCATCGACCTCGAACTGGCACCCATGTGAGATAGCTGTTAGTCGGGAGTCGTTAGTCGCTAGCAACTAACGACTATTAACGGGCGACTAGCACCTAGACCACTAGCACCTAGACCTTGAACCGGCCGACCAAAGTGGCCAGACTTTCGGCCAGGCGCTTTAGATCGTGCGCGGCACTGGCGGTCTGTTCGACCGTGCCGGAATTTTCACGGGCCATGCCGGCGATGGATTCGATACTGCTTTCCACTTCGCCGGAGAAGCGACGTTGCTGGTCGGTGGCGGCGGCGATGGCATCAAGGCCTTGACCGACGGCAGTCACCGAGCCATTGGTGGCAGCCAGTACATCCGAGACGGAATGAACGGCCGTCTGGCTGCTTTCCAGGTGCGAGATGCCTGCCTCAATGCTGCGGCGGACGGCCACCGATTGGGCGCTGAGCTGGGCCGTAATGGCATCGATTTCACTGGCCGAGCGTGACGACTTTTCAGCCAGCTTGCGTACTTCGTCGGCGACGACCGCGAAGCCGCGACCCTGTTCGCCGGCACGTGCCGCCTCGATGGCGGCATTCAGCGCCAGCAGGTTGGTTTGTTCGGCGATGTCCTTGACCTCGCGGGTCATCGTCGTGATGGCTTCGGTGTTGCGCACGAAGTTATTGACCGAATCGGCCATTTCCTTGACTGCACGCTCAACGACATTCATTTCGCCGAGCAGGGTGCTCAGGTTGCGACCGCCTTCATTGGCGCGGGCCAGGCTTTCCTGCGACTGGTGCTGGACGTGTTCGGCGCTCTGGGCAATCGAGGAAATGCTGGCCACCAGTTGTTCGACCGCCGAGGCAGCCTGTTCGGATTTCTCGTTCTGCTGCTGCGAACTTTGCGTGACGCGATCAGCGCTGTCGGACAATGCGACGACGCGGGCTGAAACCTGACTGGCCGAGTCCCGGACCTGACGGACCAGCTGGTTGAAGTTTTCCATCATTTCGTTGAAAACCTGCGCCGCCTGGCCGACTTCGTCATGGCCGTTGATGGGCAGTCGGCGCGTCAGGTCGCCTTCGCCGCGGGCGATGTCGCTGAGGCCCCGACGCAAGGCTTCGAGCGGCTTGCTGACAAAGTGGTTGGTGATCAGGTAGATGAGAACGAGCAGGGCGCCCAGCGCGGCCAGGGCGACGCCGGCAATCTTGAGGCGGAAGGCGGAGACTTGAGCTTCGACGGAGTCGAGCGACACTTTCATGCTGACCACGCCGAGCACGGTTCCTTCAGGTACTTGATGGCAGACGGTGCAGTCCTTGCCGAGGTAGTTTTTAGCGGCCTTGGTCGGGTTGATGACGTGCAGGTAGGAGCTTCCGTTCGACGATTCGACCGAGGTGTAAGGGGTGCCGGTCGTCATCACTTCTGTTTCGAGCGCATCGAGCGGGCGCTTGCTCTTGGTGTCGGGGCCGTACAGTTTGACCACGGCATCGCTGCGGGCAACCATCAGATCCTTGATCACCGAGAGCTGCTCGATCTGGTCGAGGAAGACCTCGCGCTGACCGACCGTGCCGGTGAGCATCATGCCGGTCAGGCCGGCCATGGTCATTTCGTGGATGCTCTTCGAGAAATCCTGGGCCTGGAGGATCGCCGTGTCCCGATTGACTTGCGTTGTCCAGACAATGGCGCCTGCCCAGATGATGGCCAGTACCAGCCAGATGGCCGCCGTCAGGCGGATCCAGATCTTCAAGTCGGCGATGCGAAACATGATGTCCCTCGAGTTTCTGCCGCCATTTTTAGCCTGGCGGTCGGTTCCATTGACCGGATTGTGCCAGCCGTTTGCCTTGCATGCAAAATATTCCAGAAATGCAAATTTCTACAATTAATCAAACGGAATAATTTTCGTCTTCAAATGGCGGGGCATTGGCCTCGTATCCAGCGCTTCAGGGCGCCAAGGTCAAGCGCGCCGCTCTGCCGGGCGATCTCGCGACCCTGCTGAAAAACGGCCAGGGTCGGTATGCTGCGTATGTTGAAGCGCGCCGCCAGTTGCTGCTCTGCTTCAGTATTGACCTTGACCAGGCGGACGCCGGGTTCGAGATCAATGGCTGCCTGATGGAAATCCGGTGCCATCATCTGGCAGGGGCCGCACCAGGGGGCCCAGAAGTCGACGACGACGGGCAGGTCGTTGCGGGCCAGGTGGCGGTCAAAGGTGGCGGCAGTCAGTTCCAGCGGCTCGCCGGTGAACAGCGCTGCCTTGCACTGGCCGCAAATCGGGCTGTTCTTGAGCTTGGAC
>CAIYYE010000044.1 GCA_903930395.1 uncultured beta proteobacterium | reverse complement strand
TCGAAATCCGACAGGGCACTAGCAGCCTGTCGGACTTAAAGGAAATCGGCTGCAAATTCGGCTAAGCGGTGCATATTTCGCCGCTTTCTTGGTCAATAGAACGACTATTGACCTGCAAAATCGACAAAATCTGCCCTCGCCCAGCCGAACTTTCGCTTCGATTCTTCAAGTCCGACAGGCTGCTAGAATTTCCGGACCAGCAAGTGTCGTCCGTCGATGGTGCTCTTGCGGACTTCGTTGAAGCCCATTTCACGAAAGCGCTTGGTCTTGGCCACCGAAACCAGTATCCGCCCGGAATCGAAGCGCTCCTCCAGCCAGTCGATACGCGCCTTGACCATGGCCCGGCCGATGCCCTGGCCACGGCGTTCCGGGCTGACTGCCGAGAGGTAGAGGATGTGCGTTTTCGAGGCCCAGTCGGCTGCCTTGACGCCACCGACAGCGATGATTTCACCGGCCTCGATGGCGACAAAAAAGCGTCGGTAGAAGGCCGGGTCTTCGCCGCGCAATTCCCTGCTGACGCGTTCGGCGCTGTAGCGCTCGGGGTCGGCGAAGGCATTGACGATGAGCGTCACGCTGGCGGCCAGCAGGGCCGGGCTGCTGGTATCCAGGGTGTCGATGCGAAATTTTCCCATCGCGGGTCAGGTGGCAAAGGCTTGCGCCTGGCGCAGCAAAGGTGACTGCTCGGCGGCACGGCGCGCCGCTTCCCGGTTGATTTCCGTTTGTTGCTGACCAAAGGCGTCGCGCTCCTTGCGACTGGTGTTTGCCGCCTCGATGCTGCGCAGGCAGCGCCAGCGATAGCCCTGGCGGGTCGGGAAAAGGCGCATCTGGGTCTGATCGTGGTGGATGCGGCAGCAGTAGCAAAACTTCGTTTCAGTCATCGCAAGCCCGATAAGTTGAAGATGGGGCTCAGGATGTCTGAACGATATTTCGGGAAGATGACGATAAATCCGGCCGACGCAGTCTCCGTGTCACAGGTCTGAAACATCGCCTTCCTACACTGGATTTCCGCTTACTTTGGATGCAGCACCATGATTGTCCTGATCGATGATGAGCTGGCCGAGATTCGACGGATACTGGACGATGGATTGCTGCATCCGGTTTTTCAGCCGATTCTCGATTTTCGCGTGCGCTCTATCCTGGGCTACGAGGCGCTCATCCGCGGGCCGGAGGACAGCCCGCTGCACAGACCCGATCAGCTCTTTGCTGCCGCGGCCCGCCAGGGGCTTTCACTGACGCTCGAACATGCCTGCCGCGAGGCCAGTTTGCGGGCTTTTGCGGCGCAGGGACTGGCCGGGCGCCTGTTTCTCAATGTCACGCCGGGATGCCTGCTCGATGAGCGCTTGATGAACGGCCCGACCCGTGACTTGCTCGGTGAACTGGGCATTCCGCCGAACCGGATCGTCATTGAACTGACCGAGAATCAGCAGATTACCGATATGCCGGGCATCCAGGAGGCCCTGCTGCAATATCGCGGGCGCGGCTTCCAGTTCGCCATTGATGATCTGGGCGAGGGGTTTGCCAACCTGCGCATGTGGTCCGAGCTGCGGCCGGAATTCGTCAAGATCGACAAGCACTTTGTCGCCGGCATTGCCGAGGACCGGATCAAGTTTCATTTTGTGCGGGCCATGCAGGATCTGGCCGAAATCTGCAATGCGCTGCTCATCGCCGAGGGCATCGAGCGGGCCGAGGATCTGGTCTGCCTGCGCGACATGGGCATCGCCTGTGGCCAGGGATACCTGATTGCCCGACCGGCCAGCCTGCCGATTCGCCAGTTGTCACGGCAAACGATGAGCCAGCTTGACCAAAAATCCCTCGCGCTGTCGCCCACGGGGGGTGGTCCCGGCAAAATGCCGACCGCCCGGACCCTGGCGCGCATGATCGCGCCGCTCCCGGTCAATGCCAGCAATGCCGAGGCCATCGCGCGCTTCGAGGCCGATCCGGAGCTCGATGTGCTGCCCGTTGTCCAGGGCTGGCAGCCGGTCGGGATGATCAACCGGCACAGCATGATCGACCGCTTCGCCCGTCCCTTCCGCAAGGAATTGTTCGGGCGCAAGAGTTGCGAGCTGTTCATGGATCACGCCCCCCTGGTCGTCGATCAGCATGCGACCATCCAGGAGCTGGCGATGATGCTCGCGCTGGCGCCCAAGCATTACCTCTTCGACGGCTTCATCGTCACCGCTGACGGCAAATATATCGGTGTCGGCAGCAGTCACGACCTGATGGGGACGATCACCGAAATGCAGATCAGCGCGGCCCGCTATGCCAATCCATTGACCCAGCTGCCGGGCAATGTACCGATCAACGAACATGTCGACCGTATGCTGCAACTCGATAGCCCGTTTGTCGCGGCCTATATCGACATCGATAATTTCAAGCCCTACAACGATGCCTTTGGCTACCGGCGTGGCGATGACGTGATTCAGACCCTGGCCCGGCTGATCTGCGAGGCCTGTGACCAGCAGACGGATTTCGTCGGCCATATCGGCGGCGACGATTTCTTTGTCGTTTTTCGCAGCGAAGACTGGGAAATGCGCTGCTGGCAGATCATCAGCGCATTTTCGCTGGCCATGGCCAACATGCTCGGGGTCGAGGAGCGTCTACGTGGCGGCTACATGGCAGAAAACCGTCGCGGTGAATTCAGCTTCCAGATCTTGCCGACGCTATCCATCGGCGCCGTGAAAGTCAGCTCGGGTGATTGCGATTCGCACCGGGAAGTCGCCGCGGCCGCTTCGGCGGCCAAAAAACAGGCCAAGAAGAAAGCGCGGGACCCTGCCAGCGAACCGCTGGGCGGCAGCCTTTTCGTCGAGCGCCGGCGGGTCGGCGGGGCCGAGGTGGTGACGACGCCTGCCCGTTACATGAACTGATTCTCTGCGGCTTGGTTCGCGGCGGGATGCGCCGGGCCGGATCAGTCGCGGCGTGAGCTGCCGAGCAGGCGCGCGATCAATGCGTAGAGTTCATCGGCCTTGATCGGTTTGGCCAGATAGTCGTTCATGCCTGCCGCCATGCAGCTTTCGCGATCGCTCTGCATGGCATTGGCGGTCATGGCGATGATGGGCAGCGGCTTGCTCCCGTTGCCGGCCTCGAACTGCCTGATCTGCCGTGTCGCTTCCAGCCCGTCCATGACCGGCATCTGCATGTCCATCAGGATGATGTCGACCGGGGCCTTGCCCGCAATCACGAGATCAACCGCCTGCACCCCGTTTTCGGCCAGCGTGACGCGATAACCCTGGCGCTCGAGCAGGGCTGTGGCCAGTTTCTGGTTCACCCGGTTGTCTTCGACCAGCAGGACTTCGGCATGGGCGAACGCTGTTTCGGCTTGCCGGTCGGGGGCTATCAGGCCGAGGCCCGCTGCCGGCTCGTAGACCACGGGCAAGGTCAGCGAAAAATGAAAGATGCTGCCCTCGCCGGGTGTGCTCTCCATCCAGATGCGGCCACCCATCAGCACGACGAGCTGGCGGCAAATGCTGAGTCCAAGGCCGGTGCCGCCGAAGCGCCGGCTGGTCGAGCTGTCTTCCTGCGTGAAGGCGTCGAAGATGGCCGCCTGCTTGTCCGGCGGGATGCCGATGCCCGTGTCGCGGATGGCAAAGTGCAGCTCGCACAGCTTGTCCGGCTGGCTTTGGCCGCTCACGCTCAGTTCGACCTCGCCCTGGTCGGTGAACTTGATGGCATTGCCGAGCAGATTGAGCAGGACTTGCCGGAGTCTCAAGGGGTCGCCCCGGACCCGTTCAGGCACCTTGTCGTCGATGCTGCAGGTGAGTTGCAGAGCCTTGTCCATTGGTTTGAAGCCGAGCGGGCGGATCGTTTCCCTGATCAGCTCGGGCAGGTTGTAGGCGATGTTTTCGATGCCGAGCTTGCCGGCCTCGATCTTTGAAAAGTCGAGAATGTCATTGATGATGCCGAGCAGGTTTTCGGCCGACGATTTGACCGTCTCCAGATAGTCGCGCTGCTCGGCCGACAGCTCGGTGCCCAGCGCCAGTTCGGTCATGCCGATGATGCCGTTCATGGGTGTCCGGATTTCGTGGCTCATGTTGGCGAGAAACTGGCTCTTTGCCCGGTTCGCAGCCTCTGCCGCATCGCGTGCCTGGGCCATCGCCAGGCGGGTCGCTTCCCGCTCGTTGACCAGCCGGGAAATGGTCGCCGACAGTTCGGTGATGTCCCCTTCGCTGACCGGCGCCTCTTCGTTCTGCCAGTGTCCCAGTCCGGAGAGCAGTTCGCGCAAGGCGACCAAGGCTTTTTCGCGCGACCTCAGTTCGTCGCGCAGACTGCCGGCATTGCGGCTCAACAGCTCAAAGGCAGGCCGGAATTCCAGCGGCACGTCGGCGGGGATGAGCGTCTCGACATCGGCGCGCTCGGCCGAGGGCTGCTCGAACATCCGGATCCGGTCGAGCGCACTGAGCCAGCGCCTGAGCGGAAACCAGATGAGCAGGAGACCGCCGATGAAAGCGGCGACAGCCAGTCCGGTCGCCGTCACGACCAGTTCCCAGATTGAGCCGGCGATGCTGTCCACGGCAAAGGTCAGGCGCAGTACCCCGTAATCGATACCGCCCGCCGAAATATTCCGGTTAACGTCGTAAAGCTGGCTGGCAATTCGTTCGCGCAGCCAGGTCGGCGGCGTTGCCTGGGTCTTGGCCGGGTTGACGCTGCGCATGACGCCGCCCTTGAGGTCGATGAAGGTCGCCGAGTCGAACTGCGAGCGGGCGATGGCCCGGTCCAGGGTGCGGTTGATCGTGTCGTAGTCGCCGATCACCGCGCTATCGGCAACGACCTGGGCGACGACCTCGATGAGCATGCTCGACGAGTCCTGGGCATCCTGGATGCTGACCTGGGTCTGTGCCTGGTAGAACAGCGCCAGTCCCAGGCTGATGAAGAGCAGCAGCGTCGCCGAATAGAGCAGATAGACCCGGGCAACCAGGGTCTCGGGGAGCAGTCGGGACAGCAAAGATCTCATGAACAGTCGCCTGCCGGGTCAGCGTAGCGAGGCCGGTGCACTTTGGTAAAACTTGCGGTAATTGGCGTAGTCGCCAGCATTTGCCGGGATGAAATACGCGTCCTCTCCCAGCCCGACACTGACCGAAGCCTGGTGCAGGATGCCCTTGCCCTTGGGGTCGAGGTGCATGCCATGGAAAGCGCTGGCGACGGCCTTGAGGTCTTTGTCCGGCACTTTGCCCGAGACCATGAGAGCCAGGTCGTTGTATTCATCCGAGGACCAGAGCACGCGGAACGCCTTTTTTTCACGCGAGGCATAGCCCTCGATCAGTTGTGAATTGCTGCCGACGGCCTTGACCTTGCCGGCGAACATCTGGGCAAAGGCAGCGTTCTGGTTGCCGCCGAAGACCACCTTGATGTCGATGCCCTTGTTCAGCAGATGGGCATGGGGCACCTTGTAGCCGATGAAGGCTTCGGGCCCGGCAAAGGCCATTTCCTCACCCTTGAGTTGCTCGAGGGCCGTGATGCCCGAGTCGGCCGGTACGGCAATCTGGCCGCGCAGGGCCGGCATCTGCCGGCGACCGAAGACCCGCCAGCCGAGCTTGTCGCGCTCCGGGCTAAAGAGATGGTTGGTGAAGACGAACTCGACCTCCTGGGCCAGCACATAGCTTGTCGTGTCGGCCGAGGTGCGACCAATCTTGAGTTGGAGATTGACGCCGCTTTTTTCCGATACGTAGTTGATGATCGGGTTCCAGTACGCCGCAGTCTTGTTGATGTCCCACTGGTTGACCGGAGAAAAGCGATAGGTCGGTGCTTCCTCGGCAAAACTGCTGCTAAAGGCGAGGGTTGCAATACAGCTGAGAAAAAGACGGCGCATGGGACAACCTCGGCAGAAATTACAAATTATTGGTTTTGTAGATTTTAGTGGTTCGTCCGATAAATACAATGCACTATCGGGGGAAAACACCTGTGCGTCGCCTGCTCAATAGAAAAGTTCGCCCAGATTCAGCGTCGAGGCGGCACTGAAATTGTGGCGATGCTGATCCAGCCAGCCTTGCGCATGTTCGCGTCCGCTATCGCGCAGGTGCTCGAAAAATGGCAGGTTGACTGCCAGCTTGCTGCCGGCGGGAAGTTCGCCGAGCAGGGCGTCGGCCGTGATGGCATGAAAGCGCAGTTGACCGATGCGACGCTCCAGGCGGCCGACAGGTAGCCACCGCGAACGCCATGAGGTGCTGGCTTCCTCGCGCAGGTGGGCAAACATCCGCATTTCGCGCAGGAAGGTCGAATTGAACGAGAGTTCGAGCAGGCGGTGGCGGATATCGTCGGCCGAGACGGGTGTTTCGGCGTAGCGCAGCGGCGTCAGCAGGACGAGCAGGATGTCGGGCGAGGCGCACTGGTAGGCCAGGGGAAAAACCGCCGGGTTGGCACTGTAGCCGCCATCCCAATAGGGCTCGCCGTCAATGACGATGCTGCGGTGGATGGTCGGCAGGCAGGCCGAGGCGAGCAGGGTGTCGACCGACAGTTCGTGGTTGCGGAAGAGCCGCAGCTTGCCCGAATTGGCATGTGTCGCGGCGATGAACAGCTTGAGGGGCGAATCGCGGCGCAGGCGGGCAAAGTCGAACTGTGCGCCTAGGATGTCGCGCAGGGGGTTGAGGTCGAAAGGGTTGAGCTGCTCGGGGCTCAGGTGGTTGGTCCATTGCAGCATCAGTTTGAGCGCCTGGCTGACTTCGGCGCCGCCCTCGCCCGCGGCGGAGAATGGCGAACTGGCAGCGACGCTCGTCCAGAAACGGGCGAGGGTTTCCCGCGCGCCGTCGCGCCCGCCGGTCATCAGGCCGTGCGCCAGGCAGAGGGCATTCATGGCCCCGGCGCTGGTGCCGCTGACGCCCTCGAATGTGCAGGACGAATCTTCGAGCAGCGCGTCGAGCACGCCCCAGGTGAAGGCCCCGTGGGCGCCGCCGCCCTGCAGGGCGAGATTGAGCGCGTGGTGGTTGGCGGTTCGCGAGATCATGGGGGGCAGGGGGGCTGACCGTCAAAGGCGTTCGGATACGGCCGAGACGATGGGGGCCGGTGTCACCGACGTCGGCTGCTGGAAGGGGTTGCCCTGGATCAGGACGATGGCGGCCGTCGGGGCTGCGGCCAGCGCGAACAGGATGACGGCGACCATGGCGGCGCGCGGCTTGTCCACATGGACGACGGAAATCGAGAGCAGGGTCAGGAAGCCGAGAAAGGCCATGCCCAGCCACTTGAGCGGATTGACATGGGTCTGGCTGAGGCCGATGCGCAGGTCGCGCTCGTCGCGGATCTCGATGGCCTTGCGCAGCATCAGCGCCTGGACGTTCTCGCCGGCCCCGGCAGCGACCCTGGGGCTGGCCAGCAAGGTGAGCAGGGCATCGGCCAGCGCCGTCACCTCGGCGCTCGACTGACGCGCCGCCAGCATAGGCCATTCCCCCGCGCTCGCCAGGCCATAGCGGGAAACGGTGCCGCGCAGCTCGGAGCGCAGCGGTTCGGCCAGTTGCCCGGAGAGAACGGCGATACTGCGCAATGAGTCGGCCTCCTTGAAGACGGCGTTCATGGCCCGGTCGTGGGCGCTCCAGGTGTCGTTGGCGAGGAAGGCCAGGGTCAGGCCGAAGAGCACCCCGATGATGTTGATGAAGGGCGGCGCCACGCCCTGCAGCGAAGCGATCCAGCCCGCCCAGCGCGGCCGGTGCAGGGCCCATTGCACGGCGGCGACGGCAGCAAAGGTGCCGGCGACGGCGAGAAAGGCATAGCCGTAATGGTCGTAGGTGTGCCAGTTGCTGGTCGGCATGATGGTGAGTCCATATTCTCGAATCGACCCGAAGAGTCTGTGCGATGGCGCTGCCGGGCGTCAATGCCCGAGACGACATACGGGCAAAAAAATCCCGGCGCGGGGCCGGGATGGAAGGAGAGATCGCTTTCTGCCTGTTCGTTTGGTCGACATCCGCAGAAGCAAAATCAGTTTAGGTTTTTGATGTGACAGGCGGATGACTCAGCGCATGGTCCTGACACCATCGGCCGTGCCGAGCAGCAGCAGATTGGCCGGGCGCACGGCGAACAGGCCGTTGGTGACGACGCCGGTGATCTGGTTGATCTGCGCCTCAAGGCCCTTGGGGTCGGTGATGGTCAGACCCTTGACGTCGAGGATCAGGTTGCCGTTGTCGGTGATGAAACCTTCGCGCAGGATGGGGGTGCCGCCCAGTCTGGCGAGTTCGCGGGCGACATGGGCGCGGGACATCGGGATGACTTCGACCGGGAGCGGGAACTTGCCCATGGTGTCGACCAGCTTCGAGCCATCGCAGATACAGACGAATTCACGGGCCACGGCGGCGACGATCTTTTCGCGGGTAAGCGCACCGCCGCCGCCCTTGATCATGTTGAGCCCGGCATCGATTTCATCGGCGCCATCGACATAGACCGGGATGTCCTCGACGTCGTTGAGGTCGAATACGGTGATGCCATGCCCCTCGAGACGCTTGCGGGTGGCTTCCGAGCTGGCCACGGCGCCCTTGTATCGATTCTTGAGGGGGGCGAGGGCGTCGATGAAGAAATTGGCCGTCGAGCCGGTGCCGACGCCAATGATGCTGCCGGCCGGGGCGGTTTGCGCGACGTAATCGGCGGCGGCCTGGGCGACGGCCTGTTTGAGTTCGTCCTGGGTCATGGTGCTGCTCCTGATGGGTTGGCCGCCATTTTAACCCGCTCCAGGCTGCTTGCCTGAGTCCTGAAATGTCACAAAAGTGTCATATTTACGTGATGTAATAGGGGCTAAACTAGCCATACTGTTTTTTGGAGAACATGATGAGCGAAAAAACCAAGAAAGTCCCATCAGCCAAGCCGCCAGGGAAGCTGGTGCCACGCACTGCACCCAAGGCTGAGCCGAAGCCGGTTAGCGCAGTCGTCGCCGAAGGTGTCGTTGCGGCGCCGCAGGTGGCCGTTGCGAGCGCAGCCGTCAAGCCGAGTGTAGTCAAGCCCGCGGTCAAACCCGCGGTCAAGCCGGCGGCCAAACCCGCTGCGGCCAAGCCGGCACGCAAGCCGACCCAGGTCGAGGCGACCGTTGCCAAGCATCAGAAGGTGCTGGCCGATGCGCTGGTCAAGGCTCAGGCGATCAAGTACGACCAGCCCAAGGTAGTCAAGCAGGAAGCCGCGAAGCCGGTCAAGCCGGCCAAGGCCAAGAAAGTGAAGCTGGTGCGTGACAGCTATGCCATGCCGGAACCCGAATACGCCCGGATCGGCGAACTCAAGAAGCGTTTGTCCAAGCTCGGTAGCGAAGTCAAGAAAAGCGAGCTGTTGCGCGGCGGCATCGCCGTGCTGGCAGCGCTCAACGATGCCGAGCTGAAAGCCGTGATGGGGCGCGTCGAACGCATCAAGACCGGACGCCCGGCCAAGTAGCCGAAAAGTAATAGTTTTCCGTTTGTTACAGTCCGTCATCTGGCTGTAACAAACGGGGGGTAACCTGCACATCGTTGTCTGTCCAACCCTGTGCAGGAGTTACCCCATGTTCAAGTATTCCAAGCTTGTTTCCGCCCTGGCCGTCACCGGTGTCGCCCTCTTCGGCGCCCAGTCCGCCATGGCTCAAGTCATCAAGATCGACGGTTCCTCGACCGTCTACCCGATCACCGAAGCGGTGGCCGAAGAGTTCCAGAAAGCCAAGAAGAACGTCATCAAGGTGACGGTCGGCATTTCCGGTACGGGCGGTGGCTTCAAGAAGTTCTGCCGCGACGAAACCGATATTTCCAATGCTTCCCGCCCGATCACCAAGAGCGAAATGGAGCTGTGCAAGGCCGCTGGCGTCGAGTACATCGAAATGCCGGTCGCCTTCGATGCGCTGACCGTCGTCATCAACCCGAAGAACACCTTCCTCAAGCAGGCCACCGTCGCCGAGCTGAAGACGATGTGGGAACCGGCAGCCCAGGGCAAGATCACCAAGTGGAACCAGATCAATCCGGCCTGGCCCGATGCCCCGATCAAGCTCTTCGGCGCTGGTGCCGACTCCGGTACCTTTGAGTACTTCACCGAAGCCACCGTCGGCAAGGCCAAGTCCTCGCGCGGCGACTACACCGCTTCCGAAGACGACAATGTGCTGGTCCAGGGCGTGTCCCGTGACGTCAATGCCATCGGCTACTTCGGCTACGCCTACTACGCTGAAAACAAGGCCCGCCTGAAGGCCCTGCCCATCGTCAATCCGAAGACCGGCGTCGCTGTCGAGCCGTCTGAAGAGTCCGTGATCAAGGCCTCCTACCAGCCGCTGTCGCGCCCGATTTTCATCTACGTCAAGGCCAAGTCCCTGGCCAAGCCGGAAGTGAAGGAATTCATCGAGTTCTACATGAAGAACGGCGCCAAGCTGACCAAGGAAGTGAAATACGTTCAGCTGCCGGCCGCGGCCTATACCGGCAACATCGATCACATGAACAAGAAGAAGATCGGCACGGTGTTTGGTGGTCAGAACGAAATCGGCATCACCATCGAAGATCTGATGAAGCGCGAAGCCAAGATGTAAGCTACGCACTGGCGAACTCCGGTTCGCCAGATGCAGAAGCCCGGCTCCGGCCGGGCTTCACGCCGAAAGGAATCCTCAGGTGAATTACAGCATGACCGCAAACTCTCCCTCCGACCTGCCGGTTGTCAGCGACCGCCTCTCCAAGAAGGCCATGCGCCACGTCAGCGAACGGCTGATCGAGGCGCTGCTTTTCGCTGCTGCCGCCGTCTCGGTGCTGACCACCATCGGCATCGTCTACGTGCTCGTTTCCGAGTCCGTGCATTTTTTCCAGAATGTCAGCATCTTCGACTTTCTGACCGATACCCAATGGACGCCGCTATTCGATGATGCCCACTTCGGCATCATGGTGCTCGTCTCCGGCACCCTCGTTTCCTCGCTCGTCGCGCTGGTCGTGGCGATCCCGATGGGCACCATCATCGCCATCTACCTCTCCGAATTCGCCCATGGCAATGTGCGTGAAATCGCCAAGCCCATTCTCGAACTGCTCGGTGGTATCCCGACCATCGTTTTCGGCTACTTCGCGCTGCTTATCGTGACCCCGATGCTGCAGGTGATTTTCCCCGAACTGCCTGGGTTCTCGCTGCTTTCTGCCGGTCTGGTCATGGGCATCATGATCGTGCCCTACATCGCTTCGCTCTCCGAAGATGCCATGCGCGCCGTGCCGATGAGCCTGCGCGAAGGTTCGTATGCGCTGGGTTCGACCCGCCTGCACACGGCGTTGCACGTCGTTGTCCCGGCGGCTTTCTCCGGTCTCGCTGCCTCCTACATCCTGGCCATCTCGCGGGCTGTCGGCGAAACGATGATTCTCGCCGTGGCCGCCGGCATGCAGCCGAACCTGACCTGGAACCCGATGGAACCGGCCGCAACGATCACCTCCTTCATCGTCCAGGTCGCCCTCGGCGATCTGCCGCACGGCTCGATCGGTTACCAGACCATCTTCGCCGCCGGCCTGACGCTGATCCTGATCACCCTGATGTTCAATATTCTCGGCCAGTGGCTGCGCCGCAAATTCCGGGAGAATTACTAATGCAAGCCAAGACTCTGACGACTGAACAAATCCGCGCGCTGATCGCTCGCGGCAAGCTCAAGGACGCGATCTTCAAGGGCCTGGGCATCTTTTGCCTGGCGGTTGCCCTGCTCGTTATCGTGCTCCTCGTCTCCGACATGGTGATCAAGGGCTCGGAACGCCTGACCATGGATTTCTTCACCAACTTCGCCTCGCGCCATGCCAGCAAGGCCGGCATCCTGTCGGCCTGGGTTGGCTCGTTGCTGGTCATGTTCGTGACCGCCCTGGCAGCCGTGCCGATCGGCGTCGCCGCTGGCGTCTATCTGGAAGAATATGCGGCGCGCAACTGGATCACCGAGATCATCGAGATCAACATCACCAATCTGGCCGCGGTGCCATCGATTGTCTATGGCCTGCTCGCCCTCGGCATCTTTGTGTACCAGTTCGGTTTCGGCCAGAGCATCCTGTCGGCCGGCCTGACCCTGGCCCTGCTCATCCTGCCCATCATCATCGTGTCCACCCGTGAAGCGATCCGCGCCATTCCGGCGATGATCCGCGAAGGCTCGATGGCGGTCGGTGCGACGCGCTGGCAGACCTGTCGCTATCACATCATTCCGTATGCCATGCCCGGCATCCTGACCGGTGTCATCATCGGCCTGGCCCGCGCCATTGGCGAAACGGCACCGATCATCACGATCGGCGCGCTGACCTTCATCGCTTTCCTGCCGCCGGTGCCCTATACCGAAATCAGCGAAGGCGTGAATGCCGGCCTCTTCGACTGGGTGATGTCGCCCTTCACCGTCATGCCGATCCAGATTTTCAACTGGACCTCGCGCCCCGACCCGGCCTTTGAAGTCAATGCCGCCGCCGCCGGTTTCGTGCTGATGGCCATGGTGCTGAGCATGAACGCCATAGCGATTTATCTTCGCTACAAGATGCGCAAAAACATTAAATGGTAATTGCCTGGCCAAACGCCAAGTAGTTGCCACATACGAATATTGAAATGGAGTCTCCCATGCAGATTCAAGACACACCGAGCCTCAAGGCGGAAGCCCGTGGCCTAAATTTTTATTACGGCGAGAAGCAGGCGCTCAAGGGCATCAACATGCCCATCTACGACAAGAAGGTCACCGCGCTGATCGGGCCTTCCGGTTGTGGCAAGTCGACCTACCTGCGCAGCTTCAACCGCATGCACGACCTCTATCCGGGCAATCGTTACGAAGGCGAGATCCGCTTCTTCCCGGATAACAGCAACCTGCTCTCACCGGACGTCGACCCGATCGAAGTCCGCATGCGTGTCGGCATGGTTTTCCAGAAGCCGAATCCCTTCCCCAAGTCGATCTTCGAAAACGTCGCCTACGGCCTGCGTGTGCGTGGTGAAAACAACCGCCGCGTCCTCGATGACAAGGTCGAGCACGCCCTGCGCGGCGCGGCGATCTGGGACGAGGTGAAGGACCGTCTGCAGGACATGGCGCCGAATCTTTCCGGCGGTCAGCAGCAGCGCCTGTGCATCGCCCGCGCCCTGGCCACCGACCCCGAACTGCTGCTTTTCGACGAGCCGACATCGGCGCTCGACCCGATTGCCACTGGCGCCATCGAGGAGCTGGTGCATGAACTGAAAAAGCGCGTCACCATCCTCATCGTGACCCACAACATGCAGCAGGCGGCACGGGTGTCCGACTACACCGCTTACATGTACCTGGGCGAGATGATCGAGTTCGGCAAGACCGACGAGATTTTCATCAAGCCGCAGGACAAGCGCACCGAAGACTACATCACCGGTCGTATGGGTTAAGTACGCAGCGAAATCGAGGATATGAAAATGAACGAAACCCAACACCTGTCCAGCCAGTTCGACGAAGAACTCAGCCGCTTGCGCACCCATGTGCTGCAGATGGGGGGCTTGGTTGAAACCCAGGTTTCCGCCGCTATCGAGGCTTATTCGACGGGCGAGATCGCCAGCGTCAAGACCATCGTCGAGACCGACCGCAAGGTCAATGAACTCGAAAAGGCCATCGACGACGACTGCGCCCACATCATCGCCAAGCGTCAGCCCACTGCCTCCGATTTGCGCATGATTCTCGGTATCAGCAAGATCGTCACCGATCTCGAGCGGGCCGGCGACGAAGCCAAGAAAATCGCCAAGGGCGTCCGTCGCATTTACGAAAATGGTCATCTGCCGGGCCAGTACGGTGTCGGCATCCGCCACCTGGCAGAAGCTGCGCTGGCCATGGTGCGTCAGGCGCTCGATGCCTTCGCCCGCCTCGACACGCCGCAGGCGGCCGATGTCATTCGCGCCGACAGCGATGTCGATGCCGAATTCAAGTCCATCATCCGCCAGCTCATCACGCACATGATGGAAGACCCGCGCACCATCACCACCTCCATCGACATCATCTGGATCGCCCGCGCCATCGAGCGCATTGGCGACCATGCCAAGAATGTCTCGGAACAGGTCGTCTATATCGTCGAAGGGCGTGACATCCGGCACACCAAGGAGCAGTCCAAGTGACACCGACGATCCTGGTTGTTGAAGACGAGCCAGCCATCCAGGAACTCGTCACCATCAACCTCAAGCACGCCGGCTTCCTTGTCGTCCGTTCCGGCAGCGCCGAGGAGGCCGAGTCTGCCATCCGCGCCGCGCTACCGGATCTGGTCATTCTCGACTGGATGCTGCCCGGCCAGTCCGGTGTGGCGCTGGCCAAGAAAATCCGTGCTGACGAACGGACGCGCGAACTGCCCATCATCATGCTGACCGCCCGCGTCCATGAAGAAGACAAGGTCCAGGGCCTCGAGGCCGGGGCCGACGATTACATCACCAAACCCTTCTCGCCGAAGGAAATGGTCGCTCGCGTCCGCGCCGTGCTGCGCCGCCGGGCGCCGCATCTGGCCGGCGAGGCTGTCGAGATCGGCACCCTGGCGCTCAATCCGGCGACCCATCGGGTGCTGGCCGGTGGCCAGCCGATCGAGCTGGGGCCGACCGAATTCCGTCTGCTCTTCTTCTTTATGACCCATGCCGAGCGCGTTTATACCCGCGCCCAGCTACTTGATGAAGTCTGGGGCGACCACGTTTTCATCGAAGAGCGTACGGTTGATGTCCACATCCGTCGCCTGCGCGCTGCGCTCGAAGGTTCGGGTAACCACGAGCGGGTCGAGACCGTGCGTGGCACCGGCTACCGCTTCCGGGGAGCCTGAGCCGGGTGTCGTCGCAATTGATCCGGGCCCTGCTGCTGGCCCTGCTGTCTGCCCTCATCGCCTTGCCGGTCGGTCATTTTGTGGTGCCCTGGGCGGGCTGGTCGGTCTTCTGTGCCGGCCTCGGCCTGCAGATGGTTTTCCATTTTCGCAATTTTGCCCGGCTGGATCGCTGGTCATACCATCCGGTTGTCGATGCCGGGCTCGAAGGCGAGGGGGCCTGGGACGGGATTTTTGGCCGTCTTTACCGGCACGAGAAGGAACTGCGCAGCCAGATCGCCGAACGTGACGATCAGATCGTCCGCCTTTTCGCGGCCCTTCAAGCCCTCACCGACGGTGTCGTCGCCCTCGATTTCAATCAGCAGATCGTCTATTGCAACACGACGGCCGAAGAGCAGCTCGGCCTCGTGCTGGCGACCGATCAAGGCCAGCCCATCCTCAATCTGGTGCGCCAGCCGGAATTCGTTGCCTACCTGACCGCCGGTGATTTCGAGCGGCCGCTCACCCTGCGCTC
This sequence comes from uncultured beta proteobacterium, assembly GCA_903930395.1. GTDB lineage: Bacteria > Pseudomonadota > Gammaproteobacteria > Burkholderiales > Rhodocyclaceae > Azonexus. The sequence goes on along the minus strand of CAIYYE010000044.1, from coordinate 586 downwards.
CGAGCGCGGCTCGGATCGGGTCCTTTCCATCCACATCCTGCCCTATGCCGGCGACCGTCGCCTCATGCAGATCAAGGACGTGACGCAGACCGACCGCCTCGACCAGATGCGCCGCGATTTTGTCGCCAACGTCTCGCATGAGTTGCGCACGCCGCTCACCGTCCTTGCCGGCTTTCTTGAAACCCTGCAGGAAATCGACCTCGATCACGCTGACCGGCAGCGCTATCTCAGCCTGATGGCCGAGCAGTCCACGCGCATGGAGTCGATTGTCCAGGACCTGCTCACCCTGTCCTCGATTGAATCGGCACCGCCGCCGTGTACCGATGTGGTGGATATGAGCAGCCTGATCGACAAGCTGCGTCGCGATGGCGAAGCGCTGTCGGGTGGCCGCCACAGCATTCTTGCCGACAACGACGGAATCTGTGATCTGCGCGGTTCGGAACCGGAGCTGGTCAGCGCCTTCGGCAATCTGGTCGCCAATGCCGTGCGTTATACGCCGGCAGGCGGCACGATCCGCATCGAATGGAAGCGCACACCGCAGGGCGCCGAATTTGCCGTCGAGGATACCGGGATCGGCATTGACGCC
>CAIYYE010000043.1 GCA_903930395.1 uncultured beta proteobacterium | reverse complement strand
CTCAACAAGGCGCTTTACAACTACATGCACGGCATCGGCCTGGATAGCGATGTGCGTAGCTGGTTCAGCGAAAAAGTGCCGCGCCCGACAGTGGCTAAGCACAAGATTTCGAAGGCGCTATCAGTCCCGCAATAAGCCGCCGAGCACCGCGACGATGTCGGCAAACAGCGGACGGGCGACGACGTCCTCCCGGGCGCAATCGGCCTGCAAGGCTTGCAGGGTGTGCATTCTGGCCTGACTGAGCGGCATATCGGAATCGGATACGGCAAAGGCCAGCAGTTCTTCCAGCAAGCAGGCAAAGGCCCGCACCTCGATGCGCTGCAGTGCCATGGCGACGAGCGGATTGTCCGGCGGCAGGAAGGAAGCCGCGCCAAAATCGCCCAGCAAGGCGTGCCCTTCGTCGCCATGCAGAATATTGTGACCGTACAGGTCGCCATGCAGGATGCCCCGGGCGTGCAGATGTTCGGCCGCCGAGGCAATGCCGAGCGCGATGCGGATCGCGTCGTCCAGATGGAAAGTGCTTTCCGCCGGATAAATGTCGCGAGTGCAGGAGGCCAGGCTGGGCGGCCCGGCCAGGCTGCGATAACGGCTATCGATGAAGGCCATGACCAGACCGTGGGCGTCCTCCGGGTGGGCCGTCAGTTGGCCGAGCACGGGAATCAGATGCGGATGCGTCCCCGCCGTCAGGCAGGCATTCATTTCATGCAGCGGCAGGCCATCGCTCGTCACCGCACCCTTGAACAGCTTCAGCGCCACGGGCTGCGCGCTTTCAGCAGTGCGCCATGTCGCCTGGTGGATGACCCCCGAGGCCCCCTCACCCAAGGCATGGCTGAGATGCAGATCAGCCCACGGTATCGATCTCACATGCGCTGTTGGCAGGCGCTGGTCGTCCAGCGGATTGCCGGCAAAGGCCAGCCAGGCGAGCCTGGGCAGCGTGAACAGCCAGTTCGGCAAGGCCGGCAGCCGATTGGCCGCAATCCGCACCAATTCCAGCCCGGTGCAATCGGCCAGCGTAGCGGGCAGGGAATGCAATTGATTGCCGGCCAGCATCAGCTTCTGCAGGCGGCTGCAGCGACCGATTTCCGCTGGCAATTCAGTAATCCGGTTGTCCGTCAGAATCAGCCAGCGCAATTGGGGCGGCAAGGCCGCTGCCGGCACCTGCTCAATCCGGTTTGATTTGAAGCCGACCATCTCAAGCTGCAGACATTGTCCGATCACGGCCGGCAATTCGGTGAACGGGTTGTTCGAACAAAAGAGGATGCGCAGCTTGTTCAAGCGGGGCAGATCGTCGGGCAAGGAGGACAGCGCATTTCCCGACAGATCGAGAATCTCCAGCGTTTCAGCCAGATCGAAAATTTCCCGGGGGAATGCGGTCAGTCCACAGGCCAGCTTGAGGCGACGACTTCCCGCCAGCTTGCCGGCGCGCAGGTCTTCGAGCGTATTCAGGGGCATTCAGGTCATTCTGCCGAGGGGCGTGATAAGGTGCGGCAGGATAACAAAAGATGGTGAGAGATGAGCTGGGACAAGGCAGAGAGACCAACAATGAGCGAGCGCGGCATGCGCGTCGCGCTGATTTTTGCCCTCGCCGCCGAGCGCCTGACCGCCTTTTACGAATACGGCCAGTGGCTGACCGAAGCCCAGGGCGCCAGCCTCGCCGCCGACTGGCTGAGTCGCTCCAAAAACAAGCTGCCGCTGGCGGAACGCCGGCAACTCTCCAGCCTCAGCGACCAGCTCGCCCGCCAGATTGAAGGCAGCCTGTCGCGGGAAGCCGGGATGTACACCGCTCACGACATGATGGAGTCGCTCGACCCCAACCATCACTCGGAAATCGCCGAATCGCTCATGGCAGAGTGCGAACGCCTGCTGGACACGAACCTGGCCGGCTGACCCAGCGAAAAAAAAGCCCGTACAAGACGGGCCTCGACGTGGCTTGCAGCCGCTTAAAGCAATTCTTTCGGAATATTGCCGCCGTTCGCAGCCAGTTTCTGCAGCACTGTCTTGTGCAGCCACATGTTCATCTGTGCCGAATCGGCCATCTTGTCGGCCGGGCAAGCCAGTTCGCTGGCCAGCTCCTTGCGCGCCGTCAGGCTGCTGTCCAGCCCGAGCAGCTTGAGCAGATCGACAATCGAGGTCTTCCAGTTTAGCTTTTCGGCGCTGGCGGCCGCCATGCCTTCGAGCTTCGCCACCACATCGACGACACTGATCGGCTCGATTGCTGCAGTTGCCTCGGGGGCGGCGGCGGTCGCTGCCACATCGGCAACGGTTTCGTCGTTGGCGTTGCCAAATCCCAGTTTGGCCATGATGTTGCTGAAAATTCCCATCGTCATTCCTTTGCTATCACATCGAAAATACGCCGGTCAGTCCGGCGCGCCGAGCCATGATAGGCAGAACACCGGGCCGGATTTGTAAATTTAGATGAAGAGTCCGAGGGCAGGTGTTCTTGCAGATACCTTGCAAATTGCCACCGTAATCCTGCTTTCCATCCACCAGTTCGTGCAGCGCGAAGCGCCGAGCACCGACTTGAAGTAACATCGCGCCTGCCCGTCGTTATAGTGCCGACCATGACCGACCAACTGAACCTTTTCGACCCGAATGCTCCGCTCG
>CAIYYE010000042.1 GCA_903930395.1 uncultured beta proteobacterium | reverse complement strand
AGGCGGGCCGGGATGTGCGGCGCAGGCGCTTCCTCAATCACCTTCTGGTGACGGCGCTGCATCGAGCAGTCGCGTTCGCCCAGATAAATGGCGTTCTTGTATTCGTCGGCCAACACCTGGATTTCCACGTGACGCGGATTTTCCAGATATTTTTCCATGTAGACGGCAGGATTGTTGAAGAAGCTGCCCGCCTCCTGCTTGGTCATCCCGACGGCATTGACCAGCGCAGCCTCGGTATGCACGACACGCATGCCGCGACCGCCACCGCCGCCAGCCGCCTTGATGATGACCGGATAGCCAACAGCCCGGGCAATCTTGACGATTTCCTTCGGATCATCCGGCAGCTCGCCCTCGGAACCAGGCACGCAAGGCACCATGGCTTCCTTCATCGCGTTCTTGGCGGAAACCTTGTCGCCCATCAGGCGTATGGTCTCGGCGCGCGGCCCGATGAAGACAAAACCCGAGGTTTCGACGCGCTCGGCAAAATCGGCGTTTTCGGAGAGGAAACCATAACCCGGGTGAATGGCCTGGGCATCGGTCACTTCGGCCGCCGAAATGATCGCCGGAACATTCAGATAGCTCAGCGACGAAGAAGCCGGACCGATACAGACCGACTCGTCGGCCAGCTTGACGTATTTCGCGTCACGATCGGCCTCGGAATGGACGACCACCGTCTTGACGCCCAATTCACGGCAGGCGCGCTGAATGCGCAGCGCGATCTCCCCGCGATTGGCGATAAGGATTTTCTCAAACATGGCCATATCAGCCAATCACGTAGAGCGGCTCGCCGAACTCGACCGGCTCGCCATTTTCAACCAGGATGGCCTTGACCACGCCAGAGGCATCAGACTCGATTTCGTTGAGCAGTTTCATCGCCTCGATGATGCACAGGGTTTCACCCTGCTTGACGGTCTGGCCGATCTGCACGAAGGCGTCGGCGCCAGGCGACGGCGAGCGGTAGAAGGTACCGACCATCGGCGACTTGACGATATGACCTTCCGGAATCTCGTCCTCGTCATCGAGATTGACCGCGGAGGCAGCCGGCGCACCCGAAGCGACCGGCGGAGGCGGTGCATAGTATTGCTGCGGAGCAGCCGCAACGGTGCCGTAATGCTTGGCGATGCGAACTTTTTCTTCGCCTTCGGTCACTTCCAGTTCCGAAATGCCGGATTCCTGAACGAGGTCGATAAGTTTCTTGAGTTTACGCAGATCCATGGAGACTCCCTTCTATGCTGTGCCCGTCGGGCACAAGTGTCCGGCCGAAACCGGACTATTCAATATTAAGCTTGTTAAGCAGATATTCGAGGGCCAGCAGGTAGCCCTCATGACCCAGGCCACAGATGACACCGATGGCCAGGTCCGAAAAATACGAGTGATGGCGGAACGCTTCCCGCGCATGCACGTTGGAAAGATGCACTTCGACAAACGGAATCGCCACAGCCGCCATGGCATCGCGCAGGGCGACGCTGGTGTGCGTATACGCCGCAGGATTGATGATGATGGCCCGGACACCTTGTTCGCGAGCCGCATGAACGCGCTCGATCAGCGCACCTTCATGGTTGCTCTGGAACGCCTCCAGTTCGACACCGGCGGTTTCAGCCATGCGCGCCAGCGACATGTTGATGTCCGACAGGGTTACCCGGCCATAATGCTCGGGTTCGCGTGTGCCAAGCAGGTTGAGATTTGGCCCGTGTATTACTAGAACGAGCGGCTTTTCGACCGGCTTGGAAGCAGTTTTTCGCTTCGTCATAGCTGCAAGTTTGCCGCAAATGACAGCAACTTGTCCAGTCTATTCCTTTAGTAGGGCGCGCAGGGCGTCGGCCCGGATACGGTCGCGCGGACGGCCGTCGTGATGTTTCAGGCTGACGCGCTCCATGTTGGGCGGCATGATGATGAGGTCGGCATCGGCCGTATCGGTTTCCATGCGCAGCACGGCCTCGACCCGTTCATTGCGAACTTCGACATGATCCACGTCGATTCCCCGATTGAGCAGGAAGATCTCGACCTCCTTGGCGCTATCGGCGAAAACAAGGATGTCGATGCCTGAATGCTCACCCGCCGTGCCATCAAGCACGGAGCCGGTCAGATAGGGATTGAAGTCGGCCAGCAGGTCCAGCAACTCGAGCGCCGTGTGGCGCAGGAGCGAGATCAACTCCTCATGCTCCTCACCCTGATACAGACTGCGATAGGCGCGCAACTCGGCCTCGACCTCGGCATTGTCCGGAAAAGCGGTGTGTTCGGGCAGCCCCAACTGGCGAGCCGCCTTTTTCTTGGCGTGGTGATAGTCGGTAATGCCATCTTCCACCATCAGTCGCGCTGCGGCGCTGGCGATGCTGGCCCGATTGCCGGGGCTCGTACGTTGCCGTTCATGACGGGTCATGGGGGGACTCGATCAAGGTAAAATCGCCTTCATTCTAACGGCACAATCTGAAATGCACATTCATATTCTCGGCATCTGCGGCACCTTCATGGGCGGCATCGCACAACTGGCCGTCGATTCCGGCCACAAAGTCACGGGCTGCGACGCCAACGTCTATCCGCCGATGAGCGACCAGCTACGAGAGGCCGGCATCGAGCTCATCGAAGGGTTCGCCGTCGACCAACTGGCGCTGGCCCCGGATATTTTCGTCATCGGCAACGCCGTTTCGCGCGGCAACCCGTTGCTCGAAGCCATACTCGACAAGGGTCTGCCCTATGTTTCCGGGCCGCAATGGCTGGCCGAAAACGTGCTGCAAGGCCGCTGGGTACTCGGCGTCGCCGGCACGCATGGCAAGACGACCACCGCCTCGATGCTGGCCTGGATACTCGACGCCGCCAACATGGACCCCGGTTTCCTGATCGGCGGCGTACCACTGAACTTTGGCGTCTCGGCCCGGCTCGGCGGCACGCCCTTCTTCGTCATCGAGGCCGACGAATACGACACGGCCTTCTGTGACAAGCGTTCCAAGTTCGTCCATTACCGCCCGCGAACCGTCGTCCTGAACAATCTTGAATTCGATCACGCCGACATTTTCACTGATCTGGCCGCAATCGAGACGCAATTTCACCATCTCGTGCGCACCCTGCCGCAATCCGGACTGATCGTCTCCAATGCCGCCGAAGCCAGCCTCGACCGCGTCCTGCAGCGTGGCTGCTGGACGCCGGTTGAGCGCTTCAATGAACCGTGCGGCTACCACGTGACCGGCGACGATGCCCGTGGCGAGCTGATCCTGCACTCGCCCGATGGCAAGGTCCGGCGCACCGTCTGGCGGCTCTCGGGCGACCACAACCGGGCCAATGCCTGCGCCGCCCTTCTCGCCGCCCGCCATGTCGGCGTGCCGCTGGACCAGGGCCTCGACGCCCTGTCCCGCTTCGATAATGTCAAACGGCGCATGGAAGTACGCGGCGAAGTGCGCGGCGTTACGGTCTACGACGACTTCGCTCACCATCCGACCGCCATCGCCACGACCGTCGCCGGTCTGCGCCGCAAAATCGGCAAGGCCCGCATCCTCGCCGTTCTTGAGCCGCGCTCCAACACCATGAAGCTGGGCACCATGAAATCTCAACTCCCGGATAGCCTGCGCGAAGTCGACATGGCCTTCTGCTACGCCGGCAATCTCGGCTGGGATGCCCGCGAGGCGCTGGCCCCCATGGGCGACCGTGCCATCGTCGAAGACGATCTGGCCCGACTGGTCGACCAGATCGTCATCGAAGCCCAACCGGGTGACCACATCCTGGTCATGAGCAACGGCGGCTTTGGCGGCATCCACGGCAAGATTCTGGCGGGACTAACCGAGTAAAAGCCCCCCGCAAAGCAAAAAGGCGCGGCGAGGTCTCCCTCCCGCGCCTTTTTTATCGAGCCGGTTTTAACGCTCCATGGACTCCACAACGGCCAGTGCCGTCATGTTGACCAGGCGACGCACCGTTGCCGTCGAGGTCATGACATGCACCGGACGAGCCGCGCCAAGCAGGATGGGGCCGATGGTGACGCCTTCGCCACCGGTCATCTTGATGAGATTGTAGGAAATATTGGCGGCATCGATGTTGGGCATGACCAGCAGGTTGGCTTCACCTTTGAGCGGCGAATCCGGATTGGCTTCGCGGCGCAGGTCTTCATTGAGCGCCGAGTCACCGTGCATTTCGCCGTCGACTTCCAGCTCGCCGGCTGACATGGCTGAAACGAGACTGGCGGCAAGACTCATCTTGCGAGCCGATTCGGAGTTGCTGGAGCCAAAATTGGAATGCGAGAGCAAGGCCACTTTTGGATGGCTGCCGAAACGCTTGACCTGTTCGGCCGCCATCATCGTCATTTCGGCGATTTCCTGGGCGTTCGGGTTTTCATTGACGTGCGTATCGCAGATGAACAGCGAGCGGCCCGGCAGCATCAGGTAGTTCATCGCGGCCAGCGTGCTGACGCCGGAGCGCTTGCCGATGATCTGGCTGATCACGCCGAGGTGGTGGCTGTACTGGCCGGTCATGCCGCAGATCATGCCGTCGGCGTAGCCGAGCTTGAGCAGCATGGCGCCGATCACTGTCGGCTTGCGGCGCATGGCTTCCTTGGCGATGGCCGGGGTGATGCCCTGACGGGCCATGGCCTTGTGATAGGCCGTCCAGCATTCGCGGTAACGCTCGTCGGATTCAGGATTGACGATATCGAAATCGATGCCCGGCTGGATGCGCAGCTTGGCTTTCTCGAGGCGATGCTCGATGACTGCCGGGCGACCGATGAGCAGCGGACGGGCAAATTTTTCCTCGATGACCACCTGAGCAGCGCGCAATACGCGTTCGTCCTCACCTTCGGCGAAGATGATGCGCTTGCCCTTGGCCTGACGTGCTGCCTGGAAGATGGCACGCATACCAACACCGGTGTGATAGACGAACTCGGACAGCTTGGCCCGGTAGGCATCCCAATCGGTAATCGGGCGCGTCGCCACGCCGGACTCCATCGCTGCCAGAGCAACAGCCGGGGCAATCTTGACGATCAGGCGGGGATCGAAAGGTTTGGGAATCAGGTATTCCGGGCCGAAAGACAAATCGGCACCGGGGTAGGCCATGGCCACTTCATCAGTTACCTCGGCTTCGGCCAGTTCGGCAATGGCGCGCACCGAGGCCATCTTCATTTCTTCGGTAATGCGTGTCGCGCCGACATCGAGGGCGCCACGGAAGATGAAGGGGAAGCAGAGGACGTTATTGACCTGGTTCACATAATCCGAACGGCCGGTTGCGATGATGGCATCCGGTCGGACTTCCTGGACCAGCTCCGGCATGATTTCCGGGGTCGGATTGGCCAGCGCAAAGACCATCGGCTTTTCCGCCATGCTCTTGACCATATCCTGCTTGACGACGCCAGCGGCCGACAGGCCGAGGAAGATGTCGGCACCGACCATGGCATCGGCCAGAGTCCGCTGCTCGGTATTTTGGGCGTAGCGGGCCTTGGTTGCATCCATGCCACCGGGGCGACCGACGTAGATAACCCCCTTGGAGTCGCAGATGGTGATGTTCT
>CAIYYE010000041.1 GCA_903930395.1 uncultured beta proteobacterium | reverse complement strand
TACGACCCGAGGCGCGACGACGACGGGCAGATCGTCGAAGGTATCCTGCTCGCCGCCGGTCCGGTCGGCGCCGGCATAGCGCTCGAATATTATTTCTCGACCGTCGACAACGAGCATTTCGGCTGCGGCTCGAAAATCACGCACAACATCACCGGGCTGTTCGGGGTCATGGAGGGGGCGGATTCGGACCTGCGTACCGGCCTGCCCTGGCAGATGGTCGAAATCCACGAACCGATGCGCCTGCTCGTCGTCGTCGAACAGACCCCGGAAGTGCTGAGCGCCGTCCTTAATCGCCAGCCGCCGCTGCATGAACTGATCAATAACGAATGGATTGTCCTGGCGGCGAAATCACCGACCACTGCCGCGATCGAACTGTACTGCCCGCGCCGTGGCTGGCTGCCGTGGTCCGGCAAGGCGGTGCTGCCGCACGTGGCGCGCTCGGTCGACTGGTTTGCTGGTGAATCCGAACCCCTGGCCCCGGCCATCATCATGGGAGCTGTCCGATGATCGCCTTGTTCGCCCTATTGCCCGACTGGATCTGGCTGGTCCCTGTTCTGCCGCTGCTGGCGGTGGTCATCAACGGTGCCCGCGTCCTGCTTGGCCGGGCCTCGGGCGATGCGGCCGAGCCGTTGACGGCGCGACTGTCCTCGCTGGCGGCTTTCGGCGGGCTGGTCTTGCTGATCGCCATCGACGTGCTGGCGCTCGTCGATGGGGCGCCGGGGCATCGTCGTCTGGCGCACTGGTTCGGCAATGGCAACTGGGAGGCGAGCTTCTCCTTCATGCTGGACCCCCTGTCGCTGACGCTGGGCACGCTGACGGCGCTGATTGGCTGGCTGGTCATGCGCTTCTCGGCGAATTACCTGCATCGCGAGGCCGGCTTCCACCGCTTTTTCATAGCGCTGAGTTTCTTCCTGGCCGGCATCCAGCTCGTCCTCCTCGCTGGCAACGGGCTGCTCGCCTTCGTTGGCTGGGAGATGTGTGGCGTCTCGTCCTTCCTGCTCATCGGCTATGCCTGGCATCGCCCAGTAGCGACCGGCAATGCGCTGTTCGCCTTCGTCACCAATCGCGGCGGCGATGCCGGCTTCCTGCTCGCCCTCGGGCTGGCAGCCACCTGGCTGGGTGGTTTCGAGTGGACGCTGCTGACCAAGGCTTCCCAGATCAGCGTCGTCAATGACCGCCTGCTGGTCATCGGCTTTGTCATCGCGGCGCTCGCCAAGTCGGCGCAACTGCCCTTCTCGGCGTGGATCACCAAGGCGCTCGAGGGGCCGACGCCGTCATCGGCCATCTTTTACGGTGCGGTCATGGTGCATGCCGGCGTCTATCTCCTGCTGCGCATCGAGCCCCTGCTCATTCAGGTGCCGGATGTCATGTTCGGCCTGGTCGTGGCCGGCGCGCTGACGGCCATCTACGCCTGGCTGTGCGGGCTGGTCCAGACCGACGTCAAGTCAGCCCTCATTTTTGCCACCGTTTTCCAGGTCTCGCTGATGTTCGTCTCCATCGGCCTGGGCTGGACGACGCTGGCCCTGGTCCATCTTTGCCTGCATGCCGGCTGGCGGGTCTGGCAGTTCCTCGTGGCCCCCTCGTGGCTGGTCATCACCCGCCAGCGGCCGGCACCGCCGCCGGCCTGGCTGCGCCACAATCAACTGCTGTACACCATCGCCCTGCAACGGTTCTGGCTCGACAAGCTGTCGCAAACCTTGCTCGTCGAGCCGACACAGTCCTTCGCCCGCGACGTCCGGGCGCTGGAGGAGCATTTCATCGATCATGCCATCGGCCAGCCAGGGCAGGGCCAGCCCATCCATGCCGATCGTCCGCTGGTGGTAGCCGACGGCTTGCCGGGGCGCCTCCTGGCCTGGGCTTCCGATGTCCTGCAGCGCATCGAATACCGCCTGCTGCTGCGCGGCAAGGGCGGCACGGCTGAAAAGCTCATGCACCGGGCCGGCGAATACCTGCGGACGCTGGAGAGTCTGCTCGAACAGCCGCGCTACCTGATGATGGCGGTCATGGCGACTTTCGTGGTGATCCTGTGAGCAGCGGCCTCAGTGAAATCTTCTGGTACAACCAGGCCGGCCTGCCGCTGCTCCTGCTCCTGCAACTGCTGCCGCTGTGCGGTGCGGCGGTCGTCTATGTCTTCAACGAGCGGCGCACGGCGGTCACCCTGGGCAAGATATTCGCGCTGGGCGAACTGCTGCTCGGCATCGTCGTCGTCAGCCACATCAACCCGCTGTCGCCAGCCTTGCAACTGGCCGAACGCTATACCCCGCTCGCCTACCACGTCGCGGTCGATGGACTCAGCATGCTCTTCGTGCTGCTCACGGCGCTGCTGACTTTCCTCATGACCCTTTACGGCATGAGTCGCGGCATGATCTCGCCGGGGCGGCTGTTTGCCGTGCTGCTGCTGGCCGAAACCGGGCTGGTCGGCATGCTGGTGACGGTCAATGTGGCGTGGTTCGCGGCATTTTCGGGACTCGAATTGTGGTCTGTCGTGTACCTGCTGCGGCGCTGGGCCTCGTCGCGGGCCGAAATCCATGCGCTGGCCCGCTTTGTCCAGTACCAGGCCTTCGGCTGGGTGCTTTTTGTCGCCGGTTGCATCGTGCTCGGCTGGGGCCATGCCGAGGCGACGGGGGGGTACTGGAGCTTTGATCTCTTTGATCTGGTCGGTGCCGTCCCCGTCGGCAAGTTTCAGACGGCGGCCTTCTACCTGTTGTTCTACGGCCTGGCTGTGCGCACGCCACTCTTTCCGCTGCATGGCTGGCTGCCCAATATGGCGCAGCACGGCCTGATCGCCGTCGCCCCGGCGCTCATGGTTGGCGTCAAGGTCGGTATCTACGGCATGATGCGTTTCGTCCTGCCGCTGACCCCGGCTGCAGTCCAGTACTGGCAGCCCTACGTCGTCGGTTTCGCCATGGCCGGCGTCTTCTTCACGGCGGCGCTCGCCTTCCAGCAGAGTAATCTGCGTCGCCTGCTGGCATTTGCCGTGGTCAGCCATACCAGCCTGCTCGTCATCGGCCTGTTCAGCCTGCACGAGTCGGGCATCCAGGGAGCCATGTTGCTCGCCGCCAACTTCGGGCTGGCGGTGACCGGCATGTGGTTCATCGTCGGCTTTGTCTTCCGGCGCACCGGGACGACCGAACTACACGAACTCTCCGGCCTGTTCGAGCGCATTCCCTTCCTCGCCATCGCCTTCCTGAGCTTCGGCCTGGCCATTGTTGGCATGCCCGGTACGCCGGGTTTCGATGCGGCCCACCTGATCCTGGAGGCCTCGATCGACACCTTCGGCGCATTGTCGACGGTGGCGACGGCGCTCGGCAACGTCGCCGCCGCCGGCTTCCTGCTCTGGGCTTTCCAGAAAGCCTTCCTGTCGCAAGCCAGGGTCGGGGGCCATGACGTCGACCGGACGCAGATCATGGAATACCTGGTCTGCGGCATTGCACTGGCTGCCATGCTGGCCATCGGCTTTTTTACCGAACCCTGGCTCTATCTGACCGAAACAGCCAGCCAGGCCGCCGCGGCGAGGTTCGTGCGATGAACCTGCCGCTGCTCTCGCTGCTCATCTTCCTGCCGCTCGCTGGCGTCGTCGTGCTCTGGCTGCTGCCCGCCCGGGCGACGCGCCCGGTCGTGGCGCTCAACATGCTCTTGACGCTGGCCCTGGCGACCGCCGTGCTGTTCGCCTACGACCCGGCTGGTGCCCGTTTCCAGCTCGTCGAAAAGCTGCCATGGATTGCCAGCCTGAATATTCATTATCTGGTTGCCGTCGACGGCATTTCGGTGCTGTTTCTGCCGGCGACCGCGCTGCTTTTTCTCGCTTCGCTGGTGGCCTGCTGGAATGCGGTCCAAGACGCACCTCGCCTGCATTACAGCCTGCTCCTGCTGCTTCAGTCGGCCACCGTGGGTATTTTCTGCGCACTGGATACGGCGCTGTTCTTTGTCTTCTGGGAAATGTCGCTGGTCCCGATCTACTTCCTGCTCGCCCGCTGGGGTGTCAGCAGTGGCAGCGCACAAGCGGCAGCGCGCTATTTCCTGATCATGCTGGCCGGCGGCATTCCCCTGCTCATCGCCTTCGTCATGCTGGCGGCCAGCCAGCCGGTGCCGACCTTTGACCTGACGGTCCTGCTCGGTGTTCCCCTGCCGCGGTCTACGCAGACGGCGATTTTCCTGCTCTGCCTGCTCGGTTTTGGCATCAAGGTGCCGCTCGTGCCCCTTCACACCTGGCTGCCGCAGTTTGCGCTGGCCGCGCCCGGTTCGCTGACTGCCCTGCTCGTCGGCCTCAAACTCGGCGCCTTCGGCCTGATCCGCTTCGCCATCCCGCTCGCCCCGGAGGCGGCGCTTGACCTGCACTGGCTGCTCGCCGGGCTGGGCACCGTCGCCATTCTCTATGGCGCGGTCGGCATGCTGGCCCAGAGCAACCTGCGCGTCGGCCTGGCCTACGCCAGCATCTGTCACGTCGGTCTGGCCGTGCTCGGCCTTGCTTCCTATACGGCGCAGGCAGCGCAGGGCGCGGTTTCCCTGCTGCTCAGCTTCTCGGTGGCGACCGGTGGGGCCTTTGTGCTACTCGAGTTCCTGCGGCAGCGCACCGGCTCGACCGACATCAACGCGCTGGGCGGAGCGGCCAAAACCATGCCGCTACTCGCTACCGGCTTCCTGATCTGCGGTCTGGCCGGAGTCGGCATGCCGGGGACCAGCAGTTTTCCCGGCGAATTCATGTTGATCATCGCGGCCCTGCAAAGTCATACCGGCGCCGGCATGGCTGCGTTGTTCGGGCTGTCTATCGCGGCCGGCGGCTTTCTGTCGCTCTACCGCAAAGCCTTTTTCGGCCCGGTCACCCGGCCCGCTGTCGCCGAAGCCAGCGACCTGCGGCCGCGCGAGTGGATTGTGCTCGTCGCCCTGATCCTGATGATCGTCGGCATCGGGGTCTATCCCGGTCCGTGGATCGAAATCGTCCGACCGGCGGCGGAAGCCTGGGCGGCCGGACTGGGGCGCTGAAGGGCCGGAATCAGGCCTTCTTGACGAATTCCGACTTGAGCTGCATGGCGCCGATGCCGTCTATCTTGCAGTCGATGTCGTGGTCGCCATCGATCAGGCGGATGTTCTTGACCTTGGTGCCGACCTTGACGACCGAGGACGAGCCCTTGATCTTGAGGTCCTTGATGACGGTGACCGAGTCGCCGTCCTGCAGGATGTTGCCATTGGCGTCCTTCCAGACGCGAGCCTCTTCGCTGCTGGGGCCGGCATCCTTGCTCCACTCATGGGCGCATTCCGGGCAGACGTAATTCGTGCCATCTTCGTAGGTGTACTCCGATTTGCACTTCGGACAGTTCGGCAAGCCGCTCATGGGGTTTTCCTTTTAATAATCTTCGTCAAAGCCGCCCATGAGATTGGGCAGCAGTATGTAGGCGCGCTTGATAGCGTCAGAAAGGTCGGGGCATATGTTGTCGTCGCCCAGGTGATCGATGAAGCCCGAACGATAGAGCAGAGATCCGGGTTGCGAGTTGAGGCCGCAGACAATCAGCGTACAGCCACGCTTCAATAACTTGTCGCGCAGGTTTTCCAGTCCTTCCAGGCCGGTCGTGTCGAGCTGGATCAGGCGTGTCATGTCGAGGATGACCACTTCGGGGTGGCCTTCTCGCGGGTCGAGCAGTTCTTCCAGCTTGTTGACGGCGCCAAAGAACAGCGAGCCAAACAACTGCCAGGCGGCAACGCGCATCGTGCCATCCGGGTAGAGGAACTGCGGCTCGTCGGCTTCATCGGTGAGTGGCAGACGCTCGATCTTGGTCAGCTCCGACATCCGGTAGATGAAGAAGAGACTGGCCAGCACCATGCCGAGTTCGACGGCGATGGTCAGGTCGAAAAGCACCGTCACGAAGAAAGTGGCGAGCAGGATGATCCGGTAGTTGTAGGAGTAGCGGCGCAGTTCGAGGAACTGGTGCCATTCGCCCATGTTGATGGCGACGACCATGACGATGGCCGACAGCGTGGCGAGCGGTACGTAGGAGGCGAGCGGGGCGGCAATGAGCACGATGCCGAGCAGGACGAAGGCGTGGATGATGCCGGCAATCGGGGTCCGGCCGCCGGTCTTGACGTTGGTCGTCGTCCGGGCAATGGCGCCGGTCGCGGCGAAGCCGCCGAAAAGAGGGGCGGCGATATTGGCCAGGCCCTGGGCGATGAGTTCCTGGTTGGGGTCGTGGCGGTCGTCGATCTGGCTGTCGGCGACGCGGGCCGAGAGCAGCGATTCGATGGCCCCGAGCAGGGCAATGGTGATGGCCGGCGAGATCAGCTTGCCGAAATCGTGGATGGACAGTGCGGGCAGGCCGAAATTGGGCAATTCCTGCGGGATGCCGTTGAAACGGCTTCCGATGGTTTCGACCGGCAGATCGAAGAGGAAGGAAACCAGGGTGCCGACGATGAGAACGACGAGCGGTCCCGGTGCCCGGCGCATGAAGGCGAAGGTCTGGGCCAGTCGGTTGTACGAGAGCAGAAAAATGAAGCAGGTGGTGGCCAGACCCAGGGTCGGCAGGTCGACGGTATGGGCGTAGGCGGCCAAGGTTTTTATGCGGTGGAAGAATTCGGCCGGCAGGTTGTCGATCTGCAGCCCGAAGAAATCCTTGATCTGGGCGAGGAAGATGACGACGGCGATGCCGTTGGTGAAGCCGATGACGACGGTGACCGGGATGAACCTGATCAGTTGCCCCATGCGGGCGATGCCCATGGCGAGCAGGAAAATGCCGGCAAGGATGGTGGCACCCATAAGGTTGGCAAAGCCGTGGATGGCGACGATGCCGTAAACGATGGGGATGAAGGCACCAGTTGGGCCGCCGATCTGGACTCGGGAGCCGCCCAGGGCCGAGGTGATGAGCCCGGCGACAATGGCCGTCCAGATGCCAGCCGTCGGCGAACAGCCCGAGGCGATGGCGAAGGCCATGGCGAGCGGCAGGGCGAGTACGCCCACGGTAATCCCCGCCGCAATGTCCTTGCCGAGTTGTGCGCGGGTGTAGGTGGGCAGGCAATCGAGTAACTTGGGGCGGAAGGCGATTTTCATGCGGCGCACTCGGAGGGTAAGCGCAGCATTATATGAGCGCCACATTTATCGTCAATGTTAATCACATGTTAATATGATGCAACACGAACCGAATAAGAGTAAGTCATGGAGAAACGTACAGCCCGTTTGACCATCCTGATCGATCCTCAGAAGAAAAAGATCTTCGAGGAAATATGCGCCGCCAAGGACCTGACGTCGTCTCAGGTGGTGCGCCGCCTGGTCCGCGAGTACATCATCGAAAATGCCGGTGAGCGCGAGTTGCCGGCCTGGCTGAAGCCGAGCGGCAAGGGTTCGGATTAACCGTCTTTGCGCTCTGCGTCGGGGCGAACCTTGTCCGGATGCTGGGCGCCGACATAGGCGTCGAATTTGACCTGCATGGCCGGCGCCTGCTTGGCCAACTCGCGCAGGATACGCGCCACTGCCCAGAGCATGACGGCAACGCCGCCTGCCGTGCAGGCGACGGCTTCCACCAGCGATGTCGGGAAATCGGCCAGGATGGCCCCTTTGCCGGCGGCGAACCAGCTAGCGCCAATGCCCACGCAGGCCAGCCCGAACATGTCGACCAGCGCATAGAGAAAAATCGGGCCGGTCAGGCTGGGGCGGGGTGGGCGATTCGACGGGTTTAGCATGGATTTTTCCGTGGTCGGGTTTGTTTTCGGATTTTCTGCAAAATGTCTTGACAAAGCCAAAGTCAGCGTTTGACTTATGCACAGTAATGGGGCGTTTTCCGATGATTGCTTGCTGGCCGGTCAGCGAATTTGACAAGTTGAGTTTGCTGTTTATTAGTCTAACAAAATCAATGTGTTACGTTTGAGCTCAAGTTTCGGGCAGGGTAGGAAAAATCCTTGTGGGACGGTGACTTAGCGACTTACCCCTTGATTCATTCACAGACTTATCCACAGTTTTTGTGGATAGTTTCAAAAGAACAAACGGGGTAGCTAGATTGGGCGCCTAAGTTAAAGTGATACTTTAGGTTCTGTCATGTTTTTGCTGCGGCGCAGCAAGCCAATTGCCGCTGCGCCAAGCCTTTTGGTGACGCGTGATTATTTCACACGCATCCCCGGTTGAGCGCCCGAGTCAGGCGATAACAGGAAGATTCCGGGCGTCTTGCCATCGGTATCGGAAGCGGCCAGGACCATCCCTTCGGACATCCCGAATTTCATCTTGCGCGGCGCCAGGTTGGCGACCATGACGGTGAGGCGACCAATCAGCAGGGCCGGGTCGTAGGCGGCCTTGATGCCGGCAAAGACATTGCGTGTTTCGTTGTTGCCCACATCCAGCGTCAGGCGGACCAGCTTGTCCGCCCCCTCGACGTGTTCGGCATTGGCAATGCGGACGATGCGCAAGTCCACCTTCATGAAGTCATCGATATTGCAGAACGGCTCCCACGGCGATTCGGCCTTGACCTCGTTCTGCTGATGCTCGGCATGGCGCTGCGGCGATTGCTGCTCCTGGGTCGGGGCCAGCGATTCCTTGTTGGCTTCAACGAGTTTCTCGATCAGCTTCGCATCGACCCGGGTCATCAGGTGCTCGTAGACGTTGATGCCATGGCCGGCGGCGAGCAGGCTTTGCGCATCCGTCCAGGCGAGGGGGGCGATATTGAGGAATTTTTCAACCTTGCCGGCGACCACCGGGAGGATGGGCTTGAGCAGCACGGTGAGCAGGCGGAACAGGTTGAGCGCATTGCTGCAGGCGGCGTGCAGCTCGACTTCGCGGCCCTCCTGCTTGGCCAGTTCCCACGGTTTGACGCTGTCTACGTACTGGTTGGCGGCATCGGTCAGCGCCATGATTTCGCGCATGGCCTTGCCGAATTCGCGGGCTTCATAGAGTTCGGCGACGCGGCCGGCAGCGTCCTGGATCGCCATGATGGCCGGCAGCTCGGCTGACGCTGGGGCGAGCTGGCCGTTGAAGCGCTTGGTGATGAAGCCGGCCGAGCGGCTGGCGATATTGACGTACTTGCCGACCAGGTCGGAATTGACGCGGGCGCCGAAGTCCTCGAGGTTGAGGTCGATGTCTTCCATGCTCGCCGAGAGCTTGGCAGCGTAGTAGTAGCGCAGCCATTCCGGGTTGAGGCCGGTGTCGAGATAGCTCTGGGCCGTGATGAAGGTGCCGCGCGATTTCGACATCTTGGCGCCATCCACCGTCAGGAAGCCGTGGGCAAAGATCTTGGTTGGCGTACGGAAGCCGGCATGGGCCAGTTCGGCCGGCCAGAACAAGGCGTGGAAGTAGAGGATGTCCTTGCCGATGAAGTGGTAGAGCTCGGTCGTCGAATCGGGCTTGAAATATTCGTTGAAGTCGAGGCCGTTACGGGCGCACAGATTCTTGAAGGACCCCATGTAGCCGATTGGTGCATCGAGCCAGACGTAAAAGTACTTGCCCGGCGCATCAGGGATCTCGAAACCGAAGTAGGGTGCATCACGCGAAATGTCCCAG
>CAIYYE010000040.1 GCA_903930395.1 uncultured beta proteobacterium | reverse complement strand
TACGGCCTTGTTGCCCCGCTCTTCGAGCAGGCCAAGGTCGCCGCCAACCATCTCGCCGGCTACGGCATTGGCCGCTATACCGGCTCGGTGACCTCGACCAAGCTGAAGGTCACCGGCATAGACCTCTTCTCTGCCGGCGACTACATGGGCGGTGAGGGGACCGAGGAAATCCTCCTCAACGATCCGCATGGTGGCGTGTACAAGAAGCTCGTGATCCGGGACAACAAACTGGTTGGCGGCGTCATGTACGGCGATACGGCCGACGGCCCGTGGTACTTCCAGTTGCTCAAGGATGGCCGCGACATCCACGACATCCGCGATTCGCTGATTTTTGGCCAGTCGCTGGTCGGTGACGTTGGCCATGCCGGCAACAGCAAGGCCGCCTCGATGGCCGACAGCGCCGAAGTCTGCGGCTGCAACGGCATCACCAAGGGCGTCATCGTCCAGGCGATCAAGGCCAAGGGGCTGTTCACGCTCGACGAGGTCAAGAAACACACCAAGGCAGCATCGTCCTGCGGCTCCTGTGCCGGTCTGGTCGAGCAGATCCTGGCCTCGACCATCGGCGGCGCCTACACGCCGGCAGCTTCCGACAAGAAGCCCATGTGCGGCTGTACCGAGCATTCGCACGACAAGGTACGCAAGCTCATCCGCGACGAGCACCTGACCAACAAGGAAACCGTTTTCGCCGAACTCGGCTGGACAACGCCGAACGGCTGCGATAAGTGCCGTCCGGCCATCAATTACTACCTGATCTCGACCTGGCCGCACGAAGCCAAGGACGATCCGCAGTCGCGCTTCATCAACGAGCGCTCGCACGCCAATATCCAGAAGGACGGCACCTACTCGGTAGTCCCGCGCATGTGGGGCGGCCTGACGACCCCGAACGAACTGCGCGCCATTGCCGATGCGGCTGAAAAATACAATGTGCCGACGGTCAAAGTCACGGGTGGCCAGCGTATCGACCTGCTCGGCGTCAAGAAGGAAGACCTGCCCGCCATGTGGGCTGATTTGAACGCCGCCGGCATGGTCTCCGGCCACGCCTACGGCAAGTCAATCCGCACCGTGAAGACCTGCGTCGGTGCCGAGCACTGCCGTTTCGGCACGCAACTGGCGATGTCCATGGGCGTCAAGCTGGAAAAGATGCTCTTCGACATGTACGCCCCGCACAAGGTCAAGCTCGCCGTCTCCGGCTGCCCGCGCAACTGCGCCGAAGCCGGCATCAAGGACGTTGGCATCATCGGCGTCGATTCCGGCTACGAGATCTACATCGCCGGCAACGGCGGCATCAAGACCGAAGTTGCCCAGTTCCTCTGCAAGGTCAGCTCGGACGAGGAGGTCATGGAATATTCCGGCGCCTTCCTCCAGCTCTACCGCCTCGAAGGCTGGTATCTCGAACGCACCTGCCATTACCTCGAACGCGTCGGCATGGATTACGTAAAAGGCAAGATCCTCGAGGATGAAGAAGGCCGCAAGGCGCTCTACGCCGAGCTGCTCGACTCGCTGAAAGACGCCAGGGATCCATGGGCCACCTCGCGCGAGCCGCAAGCGATCAAGCAATTCATTCCGATCATGGTCGAAGCCTGAATACCAAGGACAGAAAAATGAGCAACTGGAAACTGATCTGCAAACTGGAAGACATTCCCCAACTCGGCTCACGCATCGTGCGCCCAGAGAAGGGCGGCGACATCGCCATATTCCGCACTTCCGATGACCAAGTCTTCGCCCTGCACGACAAATGCCCGCACAAGGGTGGCCCACTGTCGCAG
Organism: uncultured beta proteobacterium; assembly: GCA_903930395.1. GTDB lineage: Bacteria > Pseudomonadota > Gammaproteobacteria > Burkholderiales > Rhodocyclaceae > Azonexus. The sequence goes on along the minus strand of CAIYYE010000040.1, from coordinate 1,737 downwards.
GGTATCGTCCACGGCAAGCGCGTGACCTGCCCGCTGCATGGCTGGAATATCGGTCTCGACGACGGCCTGGCCGTGGCGCCGGATGTCGGCGGCTGCAGCAAGTTTGAAGTCAAGGTCGAGAACGGCCAGGTCTACATGGCCGCCTGAGCGGCCAAAGCTTGAACAGGGCCGGCAATGCAGCCGGCCCGGCCAACTCCAATGGTGGGGTTCTGGCTCCCCGGTCTTGAAAGCCGATCCGGGAGCTTTCGTAAAAAATCAAATCCCATAAGGAAACCACCATGGCCTATCTGGCACCCACTGAATTCGTCACGAAAATGATCGACGCTGGCGAATCCAAAATTTTCATGTCCACCCGCGATACCCTGATTCGCTCCTACATGGCTGGCGCCATCCTTTCCCTCGCTGCCGCCTTCGCAGTCACGGTCACTGTCCAGACCGGCCAGCCGCTGGTCGGCGCCATGCTCTTCCCGGTTGGCTTCATCCTGCTCTATCTGCTCGGTTTCGACCTGCTCACCGGCGTCTTCACGCTGTGCCCGCTGGCCCTGATCGACAAGCGTCCGGGCGTCACGATGGGCGGTATCCTGCGTAACTGGGGGCTGGTGTTCGGTGGCAACTTTGCCGGTGCGCTGACCGTGGCGGTGATGATGGCGATCATCTGGACTTTCGGCTTCACCGAGGCACCCAATGCCGTTGCCCAAAAAATCGGCACTATCGGCGAAGGCCGGACGGTGGGCTATTCCGCGCACGGTGCAGCCGGCATGCTGACCCTCTTCATTCGCGGCGTACTGTGCAACTGGATGGTGTCGACAGGTGTCGTCTGCGCCATGATTTGCACCAACGTCACCGGCAAGGTCGTCGCCATGTGGATGCCGATCATGGTTTTCTTCTACATGGGTTTCGAGCACTCCATCGTCAATATGTTTCTCTTCCCGTCTGGCCTGATGCTGGGCGGAAATTTCACGATCATGGATTACTTGATCTGGAACGAAATTCCGACCGTTGTCGGCAATCTGGTCGGTGGCCTGGCTTTCGTCGGTCTGACGCTGTATTCGACCCACGTGCGCACGGCACCGAAGCGCAACGCGTACTGATTCCAATTTTGGCCAGAATTTCCGCTTGGTCGTAGCAGAGGCAAGGGGCGCCATGAGCCGTCATCTGAAAGTTGCCGTCGGGCAGTACTCCGAACGGGGACGCAAGGAAGTCAATCAGGATTTCCATGGTGTCGCCATGCCCCGGGAGCCGCAACTCTCCGCCAAGGGCATCGCGATTGCGCTGGCTGACGGCATCTCGAGCAGCGAAGTCAGCCAGGAGGCTGCGCAGTCGGCAGTGACCGGCTTTCTCGAGGATTACTACTGCACATCCGATGCCTGGTCGGTCAGGAAGTCCGGCCAGCATGTGCTCAGTGCCACCAACTCCTGGCTGCATTCGCAGACCCAGCAAAGCCGGCACCGCTATGACCGTGAGCGCGGCTACGTTTGTACCTTCAGTGCCGTCGTCATCAAGTCGACGACGGCACACCTCTTTCACGTCGGCGATGCGCGCATCTACCGCCTGCGCGGCAGCGAGCTGAGGCAGTTGACCGAAGACCATCGGGTCCAGATATCGTCGGCCCAGAGCTACCTGGCTCGCGCCCTTGGCATGGACCGTAATGTCGATATCGACTACCAGGCGCTGCAACTCGCCGTCGGCGACCTGTTGCTGCTCGCCACCGACGGTGTTTATGAACACGTTGACGCC
>CAIYYE010000039.1 GCA_903930395.1 uncultured beta proteobacterium | reverse complement strand
CGGCAAACTGGGCTCGGCCGTGGTCATCAGTATCGCCGCCGGTCTCGACATGAGTGCCCTGTCACGCTGGCTCGGCGGCCATCGCCAGATCGTCCGCTGCATGCCGAACACACCCGCCCTGATCGGCGCCGGCATCACCGGGCTGTGCGCCCTGCCGGAAGTAAGCGCCGACCAACGCGCTGCCGCCGACCGTGTCCTGCGCGCCGTCGGCACCACCGTCTGGATCGAAGACGAGGCAAAAATCGACGGCGTCACCGCCATTTCCGGCAGCGGCCCAGCCTATGTCTTCCTCTTCATCGAGGCCCTGCAACAGGCTGCCGCCGAACTCGGCTTCACGCCGGAACAAGGTCGCCAACTCGCCATTGAAACGGTGCAGGGTGCTGCCGGGCTCGCTGCCCAATCCACGGAAGCAGCCGCCATCCTGCGCGAACGCGTCACCTCCAAGGGCGGCACGACGGAAGCCGCGCTGCGCGTCATGGCCGAACGCGGCGTCAAGGAAGGCATCGTTGCCGGCTGCCATGCTGCGGCTGCCCGCGGCGCCGAACTCGGCAAGATCCTCGGAGCCGATTGATGCAAGCCATTGTTTTCCTGCTTGACGCCGTCGCCAGCTTTTTCGCCACGCTCTTCCTGCTGCGTTTCATGATGCAGGCCATGCGCGTTTCATTTGCCGGGCAGATCGGCGATTTCGTCGTCAAACTCACCAACTGGGCGGTCAAGCCACTGCGCCGCGTCATTCCCGGCCTTGGCGGTTTCGACTGGGCCAGCCTGATTGCAGCGCTGGCCATTGAACTCCTGTTCGCCGGCATCATCGTCGGCGCGATGAGCCATTTTGGCGAAGCCGATGGCCTGAGCGTGGCGCTGACGATATTGATGATGGCCGGGCGCAGCCTGTTGCGACTGGCGGTATACATCCTGATCGGCGCCCTGATCCTGCAAGCCGTGCTGTCGTGGATCAACCCCTATTCACCGCTGGCAGCCCCGGCCCATCAACTGACCCGGCCCATGCTCGACCCGATCCGCCGCATCATCCCGACCATTTCCGGCATCGACCTGTCACCGCTCGTCGCCATCCTGCTCCTGCAAACGCTGCTCATGTTCCTGTGAGCGACTGGTTCCGCCAGGCCGCCGACGGCCGCATCACCCTGACCCTGCACATCCAGCCCGGCGCCAAGAAAACCCAATTCGCCGGGCTGCACGGCGACGCCCTGAAAATCCGCCTCGCCGCCCCGCCCGTCGATGGCAAGGCCAACGAAGCGCTCATCAAGTTCGTCGCCGAAACGCTCAAACTGCCGAAATCCGCAGTCACCCTGAAAAGCGGCCAGACCTCGCGACGCAAGGTGCTGGAAGTTCAGGGGGCAACACCGTCATCCGTTGAAGCATTCGGAACTGCCGTGTAAAAGCTTGATCACCTAATTTCAGGATTTGCAGGTACCTGCTTCGTGCCCAATCCGGTCGGTCGGCCCCGCAGGGATTAGATGGCAGCTATCTGAGTGGAGCGGTCATATCGTCCGAACATTCAACTACAGCAGTTCGGCCAAAGCTGTCGTTCCGCGATGCGACTGGCAATGACTGCTTGACACAAAACTCCAGACACGCTCGCCTGCGACGATTTGCCACATACTCACCCAGATTGAAAGTTGGTAGCCTACCAATTTTACGTTTGTGCTTGCGTACAGATGTCTGAAGCAGGCTTCCAACAAATACACGGGGAAGAAATGGGACACACTATCAATCGCGGATTGAGGCTCAAACCGCTCACCTTGGCTATTACCAGCCTATACATCGCTGCTAATACTTGGGCTCAGGAAACGCCCGTCATTGCACTGCCAAGTGTTTCTGTTACAGCTCCTCCTATTGTCGAATCCAACCAAGTCGATAGCTTCTCGACCTTGACTACCAAGGTCACAGAAAGACAAATCAAGGATCTGGGTGCGTTAAGTCTTCCCGATGCCCTGCGGATGATGCCGGGCGTACAAGTCTCCCTTTATGACTCAGTTGGAAACTATTCCGGCAATCAAGGCGGAAGCGTCTATGTGCGAGGCATGGGCACCAGCCGTCCCGGTAGCGAAATCAAAACCTACCTCGATGGACTGCCAGTTTACATGGGGTTGTGGAATCACCCGCTGATGGACTTGCTTCCACTGAATAGCATCAAGACCATCGAAGTCAACAAAGGGCCGCAACCCTTGGTGTCGGGGAATAACTTTGCCTCTGTCAATCTGCAAACGAAGACCCCGATAGAAAACGGCATTCATGGCGATGCCAGCGCTGCTGTCGGCTCTTACGGAACCCGCATCCTTCAGGGCAATCTGTTTGGTCGCATGGAGGCGGTGGACTTTTTGTTGGCGGTCGGCAGTGCAGATTCCAATGGCTATCGCGCCAATGGAGATGCAGACCTCAAAAATATCCTGGGAAAGATAAGTTTCCGCTTGAATGACGTGTGGTCAGCCGGTCTGAGCTTCCTTCACGTGGAAAATCGCGTCGGTGATCCCGGAGATAACCGTTATCCGACCACAAGTTCACCTATCGGCCCCTATCAGTCCAACGGTGTCGGTCGAAACAGCAGTTCCACCAATATGGTGACCGCTTTCGTGACTCATAAGAGCGACGCCTGGCGCGGTGAGTTCAAGGTGTATTCCAATAGTGGCAAGAACGATATTGCACACGATGCCAACTGGGGAACTTTCGATAGCAGCTTCGATATGACCGGAGTGCGCTGGAAGGAGAAATTTACCCCTTGGCGAGGCGGTGAAGTCGTATTAGGTATTGATTACGACAGCATCTCCGGTTCGATAAGCGGGCCTCACGTCGGCTCAGCGGTAGGAACCCCCTTTGCATTTGGGGTCTCGGGCAGTACCGATATTCCAACCTTCCGAGTCACCTCCCCATATCTTGGCATTAATCAGAAATTCAACCTGACCGATAACTGGGTCTTGCAGCCATCGGCCGGGATACGGACCTATCAAAGCAATGTTTACTCGTCTAAGGCTGCCCCAAGTGCGGGCCTGTCACTCATTCGTGACAACCTCACGGTCTATGCCAACTACTCGGAGGGCATCCTTTATCCTGGAGCGGAGACTTATTCCCTGACCCGAGCACTACCCATGGCGTTCGCGGCCACTAATGGCTGGAACACGCTGTCTCCACAAAAAGACAAGCACACCGAAATCGGTGCGAAGTGGGACGTCACAGCAACGACCCATCTGGATGTCAGTATCTTCCAGGATGATGTCAGTGGTCGCTATGTGTGGTCCGGCTTTACGCCATTTGCAACGAGCACATGGAGCAATGGTTACCCGGACTACAAGACCCGAGGTGCAGAAGTATCTGTTCGTCAGGAGATTGGTGCCGACTGGGTCGTGTTTGCTGGCGTGACCCACCTGGACCCTTCCATTAGCAACGTCCCCTTTGCCCCCAGCATGGCCTACTCGGTCGGGGCAAACGGAAATATTGCCAACTTCCGAATTGCTTTCGATGCGCAACATCAAACCAAGATGTACTCCCAGTCCTGGGATAGGAGCCTGACCGCGAGCAACGATGAGGTGAAAGGATTCACCGTTGCAAATGTACGGGTTGCCTACCCTATACCTATCCTTGGCAACAAGGGAGAGGTCTTTGTCACTGCCAACAACCTGTTCGATGCTTCATATCAGTACAACGCAGGTTATCCGATGCCCGGTCGCAACTACCGGGTCGGTCTGAATGCATCCTTCTAAATCAGCGGGTGATTGAAATGATGGCCTTGTTACGGTGTTCTGTCCCTTTTTTGGCAATCGCCATGAGCAGCATTTGCGCCGCTCAGCCAACTGAGTCCCAAACAGAGAACAAGGCCATCACCAGAGTTTTGAAATCCCAGTTCGAGCGTCCGGGAGCGACCTTGCGAGTTGCCCCAATCAGTGTTGTGGATAGCCATGCAGTTGTTGGCTGGATTCAAGGCTCGAAAGGTGGCCGGGCGCTGCTACAAAAGGTCAATGGCCAGTGGGAGGTACAGGTTTGTGCCGGTGATGGGCTGAAGGAAGAGAGTGACCTGATTTTGGCGGGCGTAGACAAAGCACAAGCGCATGCGCTTGCCACCAAGGTCAATCGGGCCGAGACCAGTTTACCGAAGCCATATCTGAAGCAACTCTCGACATTTCAGGGGAGTGTGAAAATGTCTCCGGCCGAAACCGGACGCTAGGCCGTACAGACTATCCTCCCGATTGTGCAGTTGGCTGGTTCAACAGCCCCTGCACCTGTATTATCTTTAGCTGAAGTAGCCATTTCAACTAAAGGGTTTTTCTGATGGGGACCTCTGCCCCTGCAACTGAGTCGCTCACCTCGCCTGAGAAAATTTCCACCAGACAGAAAATTCTCAATGCGGCGCTGCAAATCGTCGAAGAGCAGGGGATCGGTGCTTTAACCCAGCCACGGGTTGCCAAACAAGCAGGGGTTCGGCAGTCAAATCTGACTTACTACTTCCCGCACAAATCCGACTTGCTCATGGGGGTGCTGGAAGCCTCGCATCAAAAAGCTGATGGGCACTCCGAACATCCCTCAACAAATAATTTCCGGGACATTGCCCCGTTCCTGCAAGGCTTGATGTTTGACCCCAAGCGAGCCCGTTTCTTTTTCTCGGTGTTGCTAGAGGTGAGCGACAACCCAGAACTTCGGCCGACGATTGCCGCCCATGCTCAAGGCTTCACCGCATTTCTGGCGCCCTTTTTTCGGCGAATGCCGGATGACCCACTGGTGCAGCATTTTGTGGACCTTCTGAGAGGGATGGCACTACGAAAACTGATGGAACCGAAGATGCCGCAACCCGATTTGGTCAAGCTAGCTGAAAATTTCGGCCTGTTATAGCGATTTGTCCGCAGTAGCAAAGCGCACATATCCGGAGTTTTGTGTAAAGCAATCTTTGCCAGTCGCATCGAGGAAGGACTTCTTTCGCCGATGAGCGCGAATCGGCGATATGGCAGGTTTTAGAGCGTACCCGCCGTTCCAATCCAGCTATTGGTAACCGGTCGAGCTTCCGCTTCTGGCCGTAAGTGATGATTCAGCACCGCAACACCCAAAAGCAAACGGTGGGCTAACCCACCGTTTTTTTAACAAACCTGAGACCAGGAATAAAGCGCCTAGGCCTGATAGACCACCCGTCCACCGACCAGCGTGGTCTTTACCCGGCCAGTCAGCAGGTAGCCCAGCCACGGTGAATTCTTGCCCCGGCTTTTCAGGGCTTCCGGTGTCAGTTGCCAGATGGCTGCCGGATCGAAGATGCAGATGTCGGCTGCGGCGCCCGTGCCGAGTTGGCCGCTGGGTAGACCGAGTACTTCGGCCGGGGCCGAGGTGATGCGGGCCAGGGCGTCGGGCAGGCTGACGCCGGCGGCTTCGGCCCATTTCAGGGTGAGCGGGAGGAGGACTTCAAGGCCGGTCGATCCCGGTTTGGCTTCGCCGAATGGCAGCAGCTTGTCGTCGGCACCGACCGGGGTGTGGTCGGAGCAGATGGCTGCGAGGCCGGCGGCGGCGGCGTTGGAGAGCGCCTGGCGGTCGCTTTGGGCGCGCAGCGGCGGGCTGAAGCGGGCATGCGGATTGAAGTAGCCGATGTCGTTTTCGGTGAGCAGCAGGTGATGGACGCCGATGTCGAAAGTGACCGGCAGGCCTTCGTGCTGGGCGCGCTGAACGAGCGCCACGCCAGCCGCCGAGGAGAGGCGAGTGAGGTGTACGCGGCAGCCGGTATCACGCACGAGCTGGACGACGGTGCCGATGGCGATGGTTTCGGCGGCGACCGGGATGCCGGCCAGGCCGAGGCGGCTGGAGACTTCGCCTTCGTGCGCAATGCCGTTGCGCGACAGCCAGTGGTCCTGCGGCTGCAGCCAGATGGCGAAACCGAAGGTGGCGGCGTATTCCATGGCGCGGAGCAGGGCTTCAGTATCGACGACGCTGCGGTTGGCTTGCGAGAAGGCAACGCAACCGGCTTTCTTGAGGCCGGCCAGTTCGGCCAGACGTTCGCCCTGCAGGCCCAGGGTCAGGGCACCGAGGGGCAGGACGCGGGCCTTGCCGATTTCGGTGCCGCGATGGACCAGGCGGTCGGCCAGTTCCGGCTCGTCGAGCGGGGGATCGGCATCGGGAGGAACGACGACCGAGGTCACACCGCCAGCGACGGCGGCAGCGAGTTCGGCTTCGATGGAATTGAGGCGGGCGCCGAGGTCGATCAGGCCGGGGCAGACGACGCAGTCTGTGGCGTCTATCGTTTGTTCGGCCACGAAGCCGGCCGGCGCATCGCCCAGCCCGGCGACCTTGCCGTCGGCAATGTAGAGCGTGGTGCTGCGGTCGACGCCGTTCTTCGGGTCGATGACACGTCCGTTTTGAATAGCAATATTCATCTCAATTCCCCGCAACTATGCTCATGACGGCCATGCGCACCGCGATGCCGAAGGTAACCTGGGGCAGGATCACGGCCTGCGGGCCGTCGGCGACGGCCGAATGGATTTCGACGCCGCGATTCATCGGCCCCGGATGCATCACGATGGCGTCCGGCTTGGCCAGCGCCAGCTTCTGCGGCGTCAGGCCGTAGTGGCGGAAGTACTCGCCGGCCGAGGGCAACAGCGCCCCGGTCATGCGCTCGTTCTGGAGGCGCAGCATGATCACCACGTCGACATCCTTGAGGCCTTCGTTCATGTCGTGGAAGACATGCACGCCGAGCTTGTCGAGATGCTTGGGGAGCAGGGTTTCCGGGCCGATGGCGCGGACTTCCGGGACACCCAGCGTGGTCAGGGCGTGAATGTCGGAGCGGGCGACGCGGGAATGCAGGATGTCGCCGACGATGGCGACGCGCAATTGCGAGAAGTCCTTCTTGTAGTGGCGGATCGTGTACATGTCGAGCAGGCCCTGCGTCGGGTGGGCATGTCGGCCGTCACCGGCATTCACCACATGGACGTCGTCACGGCCGATGCGCTGGAGGTGCTCGGCGATCAGGTAGGGCGCACCGCTCGAGGCGTGGCGCACGACAAAGAGGT
>CAIYYE010000038.1 GCA_903930395.1 uncultured beta proteobacterium | reverse complement strand
CGCCTGGCGACCGATCTCTTCCTGCGTGGCGAAGCCAAGGAGGCGCAGCGCGAGATATTGCGGCTCGAGTTCCGGATGCTGATGGCCCTGCATGAGCAGGCTAGCAGCCAAATGGAGACAGCTGAAAAACTGCGCAACATGGAAAGCACGCTGGGCGAGCTACAACTGCGCGCCGCCGAATTCGCCAGACGCGTTGAAAGCGATGCTGCTGCGCCGGCGCCGGCAGTTGGCGCGCCGGGTGCAGGTTCGCCCCCGGTTGCTGCGTCTGTGCCGGCAGCAGAACCGCCTGTCAGGTCGCAGTCCGCATCGCCGCAGCCTGCCGTTCGGGAAACTTCAGGCTTGTCCGAGTGGACCCTCTACGGGGTTCTGCTGGGCGCTGCCTTCGGATTGGCCGGATGGCTGGGCTGGCGGCAGCATCGCGCCAGGAGCCCTGAGGTGACTGGTGCCGAGTTCGCGATCGCCGTTCCGGAAGTGGCGGTAGATCCGAGGCGGGATGGCGAGTCCGAGGGGCGTGGCGAGGTCGACCTGAATTTCGAGCCGGCAGCCATGGGGGAGCCGATGGAGGTCGATTTCGACCTGCATGCCGAGGAGCAGCGCCCTGCCGCGCCAGTCAATGTGCCGGCGCGGGGTCATGATTCCATACTGGCTATCAATGCGACGACGCTGAATGAACAGTTTGAGGCCAATCCGGTCATGGAACTGGCCGATATCATGCTGTCCTTCGGTCGCGTCAAGGGTGCCGCCCAGGCCTTGCAGGAATACATCGACCAGAATCCGCGGGAGGCGTTGCAGCCCTGGATACGCCTGATGGATATCTATCGGATGGCGGGTATGCGTGCCGAGTTTGAGAATGTCGCCGCCAATCTCCATGAGAATTTCAACGTCGAGGTCCAGAGCTGGGATGAAGCGCAACTGGCCGCCGGCGTGCAACCTCTGGCGGACGGTCAGCCACTGGCGCCGCGCGCCGAGTCTCTGGAAGATATGCCCCGCCTCATCAACATGATTGTCACGCTGTGGAATACCGGTGATGTGGTCGGCTATATCTATCAACTGCTGCGCGACAACCGGGGCGGTCAACGCCTGGGCTTCAGCTTGCCGGTCGTCGAGGATTTGTTGTTCCTGATCGAACTTAAAGAAACCGCTAACCGTATGGAAAAAACCGATGAGTGAATATTCTGCCCCGCTGAAAGAAATGCGTTTTGTCATGCAGGAACTGGCCGGCCTTGATCAGGTGGTTTCCCTGCCGGGTTGCGAAGAGGCTTCGCCGGATGTGGTCGATGCCATTCTCGAAGAGGCCGCCCGTTTCTCCGGCGAAGTCCTGTCGCCGCTGAACCGCGTTGGCGACCGTGATGGTGCCAAGTGGAAAGATACCGTCGTTACGACCTCGCCGGGTTTCAAGGAGGCCTATCGCCAGTTCGTCGATAACGGCTGGAATGGCCTCGGTTGCGACCCCGAGTTTGGTGGCCAGGGCTTGCCCAAGCTGCTGTCGACGGCCGTCAGCGAAATGTGGAAGGCAGCCAATCATGCCTTCTCGCTGTGCCCGATGCTGACCCAGGGCGCCATCGAGGCGCTGATGATTGCCGGTACCGATGAGCAGAAGGCGGCCTACCTGCCGAATCTCGTTTCCGGCGAGTGGACCGGTACGATGAACCTGACCGAACCCTCGGCCGGCTCCGACCTGGCAGCCGTGCGTTCGCGCGCCGAACCGGTCGGCGATGGCACCTTCAAGGTTTTCGGTCAGAAAATTTTCATCACCTATGGCGAGCACGACATGACGGACAACATCGTCCATCTCGTGCTGGCCCGCACCCCCAATGCGCCGGAAGGTGTCAAGGGCATTTCCCTCTTCGTTGTCCCGAAGTTCCTGCTCAAGGCCGACGGTACGCCGGATGAGCGCAATGACGTCTATTGCGTGTCGATTGAACACAAGCTAGGCATCCACGGCAGCCCGACGGCGGTGCTCGCCTTTGGCGATAACGGCGGCGCCATCGGAACCCTGGTCGGCGAGGAAAATCGCGGACTCGAGTACATGTTCATCATGATGAACGCGGCCCGCTTCAATGTTGGCCTCGAAGGCCTGGGCGATGCCGAGCGGGCCTATCAACGCGCTGTCGCTTATGCCAGGGATCGTGTCCAGGGCACCGAAGTTGGCGTCCGGGGCGGCCCCAAGGTGCCGATCATCAAGCACCCCGATGTCCGTCGCATGCTGCTGTCGATGCGCGCCCGGATCGAGGCCATGCGTGCCCTGGCTTACGTCACGGCGGCGGCGCAGGATAACGCCCACGCCAATTCCGACCCGGTCGCCCGCGAAAAGGCCCGCGCCTTTGCCGACCTGCTGATCCCCGTGGTCAAGGGCTGGAGCACCGAGAGCGCCATCGATATCGCTTCGCTGGGTGTGCAAGTGCATGGCGGCATGGGCTACATCGAGGAAACCGGCGCCGCCCAGCATCTGCGCGACGCCCGCATCACCGCCATTTACGAGGGCACGACGGCGATTCAGGCGAACGACCTGATCGGCCGCAAGATCGCTCGTGAAAAGGGCGCCACCATTCTCGCCATCATCGCTGACATGCGGGCTGCAACTGCTCAGCTCGACAGTGATCTGGCCGGTATCGGGGCACGTCAGCAGGCCGCCATCGCGGCGCTCGAAAAAGCGGTTAACTGGCTGGTCGCCACCTTCTCGGCCGACCCCAAGGCGGCGCATGCCGGTGCCGTTCCCTTCCTCTACCTCTTTGGCATTGTCGCCGGTGGCTGGCAGATGGGCCGTGCCGCCGTGATCGCCCGGAGCAAGCTGGCGGCGGGTGAATCCGATCCGTTCTGGGCCGCCAAGCTGGCGACGACGCGCTTCTATGCCGACCATTTCCTGACCCAGGCAGCCGGGCTGGCCGAGTCGGTGGTGGCTGGTGCGGCAGGTACTCTGGAACTGGCTGACGACAGCTTCTAAACGCAGTCTCCTGTTTTTCCCCAAAGGCCCACGATTTCTGATATAGTCGTGGGCTTTTCCACCTTGCCCTACCGCACCCGCATGGCGGAGGGTTTATCCCAAAAGGAGATTGCATGCGCCATTACGAAATCTGCTTTATCGTCCATCCGGACCAAAGCGAACAAGTGCCCGGCATGGTCGAGCGTTATCGCGCCATCGTTGCTGCCAAGAACGGCACCATTCATCGTCTGGAAGACTGGGGCCGCCGTCAGCTGGCTTACCCGATCCAGAAGATCCACAAAGCTCACTACGTCCTGATGAACATCGAGTGCGACGGCGAGACGCTCAATGAACTCGAACATTCGTTCAAGTTCAATGACGCCGTGCTGCGCCACCTGCCCGACAAGATGAAAGCGGCTGTGACGACTCCTTCCCCGATGATGAAGGAAGAGAAGTCCAAGTCGATGATGCCTGGCGACGCAGCTCCGGCTGTGCAGGCTGATGCGGCAGCTGCCTAAGACTCCGTACGGGATCAGCGGCTGAACTGCATCACACTCTCGGGAAAACTGG